>NZ_JBQSVM010000022.1:0-51664 GCF_052376235.1 Psychrobacter sp. AOP7-A1-24
AAGTTATACGTAACGGCTACGTTTGCAAATGTTTGGCACGGCCTAACTTCTATATAAATGCCAAGCTAAGTACAGCATCAATATGCCTACTAGAGCATCCAGTATGTTCCATGCCTTAGGCTTTGCAAATAAAGGCCTGAGTAATCGCGCACCATATCCAAGCGCAAAGAAGAAAAAGAACGAAGCGCTAACTGCACCAGCGGCAAACGTCAATTTACTGCTTGCACCCGTAGAGACCATGCCGACGAGTACCAATGTGTCTAGATAGACGTGCGGGTTTAACCAAGTAAAACCAAAGCACAGTAGTAAGGCTTTTTTTAAGCTACTCACGACTTGTCCTTCGACAGTCATTGCATGTGATTTTCTAACGCTGGCATATAAGCTCTGCAAGCCGTAAACTAGCAAAAATAGTGCGCCTGCCAGTCTGGCTATGTCAACAGCATGCGGATAGCGAGCCGTTACAGCACCAAAACCAGCGACACCTGCCGAAATTAGTATCGCATCGCTCACCGCACAAAACAGACAGATAAAAAAGATATGTTCACGTTTGATGCCTTGTTTGAGTACAAAGGCATTTTGGGAGCCAATCGCTAAGATAAGTGAGAGGCCGAGCAGGAAGCCAGAAATATAATCGGGAGCATTCATAATACGGTGCTTAACGGTTGGAGTATAGAAATGTTGACATTTTGATTACTGGCAGACCAGAAAAAACCTGTTAAGATACGCTATTGAACGAATGTATGCAATATGCGCACAATGTGAGTGTAATAGACGAGGGGCAGAGCAAGTCATGGTAGTCAGTTTGACAAGAATGCTACAGTCATTTGGGCAAGCTCAGGATGACCTACCATCATTGGCAGTAAAGAATGCTCAAGAGATGAGCGTCGATCATGAACAGGATGCTAGTAATGATGGCAATCAAACAAATCACGGGCGTTCTACACTGACGCCACCTGAACGTGTAAACCGCATATGTGATGCGTTGGCACAAGTGAGTGATAGCCAATCATCCACGCCTTTGACCGATCGCTATCTGAGTAATCATGCTCAAATGCGCCCAACCAATAGACCGCCTTTTGACCCAGATACTTTGTGGTATCTCAAACATGGACGTTGTCCGATTATGACTGAGCTTGTTGATGTGGTCGATGAGGCCACCCTAAATGCTATGCCTATTGAGGCCGTTGCGATATTAGACCGTATCAACGGTAAGCTAAAGCGCTATCGTGAGTGGAGTAGTGAGCTGAACGAACAGCAACAGCAGCAACATAATGAGCGTCAGTTCGTCATCGATAAGTTGGTCTCCGAAAGTATCCCTGAGGCATTGCATCATTATGAGCAGCTACAACGTTTTAGTCCGCATCGTACCAAAAATAATATGGTGCAGGGTAAGATGACTGCTGGTGATATGCTGACAGATTTGTTTTTGGAGATTGATTATGAGCTTGATGAGTTACTAGATGAGTTGCATCAAACGGTTCTGAACCGCCTTGCCTCTACCCATCGTTATGTCAAAAGCCGTACGCAAAGTTAAATATCTTTTTTAATAGCACTTTTTTTGTACATTCGAAAAGGTTAAGTGTTATCAAAAGATACAATCAACTCGGTGCATAACAATATAGGGCTTTAATAGAGCCTTATTTTTTTGTTTAATAATAACAACTATAAGAAATTTGTTAAGAGATTCTGACAAGTAACAAGGACAATACAATGACCCAAATGACTGCGATGTTCGTAATGTTTGTTTTGTATGGGCTGTTGCCAGCAGCTGGGTTATATCTAGGATATCGTGGCATTAAAAAAGTCACAGCACCCAAAATGCTCGAATATAAGGCGATGCCGCAATTGGGTTATATACCCGAAAAAAGCCTGCCCGTCGAAGTGAAGAC
This sequence comes from Psychrobacter sp. AOP7-A1-24, assembly GCF_052376235.1. Taxonomy (NCBI): domain Bacteria; kingdom Pseudomonadati; phylum Pseudomonadota; class Gammaproteobacteria; order Moraxellales; family Moraxellaceae; genus Psychrobacter; species Psychrobacter sp. AOP7-A1-24. Next base: position 1,890 of record NZ_JBQSVM010000022.1, read on the forward strand.
GGCTCTTGAGCAAATTAATACAAAAGGTGAAAAGCTGCGTGTCATGTATGGCGATACCAATAATGATGGCAAGATTGATGATAAAGATACCGTCAATGAAACTTATATTATGATTCAAAACTTGATGGATAGGCACGTACCGCTTGCTGTGGCTGATTATCGCCGCTTGCATGATTTAGACGATTCGCTTGCTGACACTACCAAAATTAAACATTCTAATGTCACTGGTAAAGAAGCTTTGTTAGATGTGCTTGAAACGATTAACACACAGTTCGATGTCCTGCTCAACGCATCCTATCACCAAGATGGTCAAAAGCTACTCGCAACCAATCGCTATCTCCAAAAACGCTTTGATAATCCTGCTACTAATATAGGTATTCAAAAGCCCGATAGCAATGCCAGTAGTGATACTAGCAGTGATGTAAATATCCAAGCGATTGAAAGCCCGACTGGTGAAAAAGTGAGCGCTGAAGACATTAAGCTATAAATACAAAGTTGGATGGTGAAAGGATAAAGAGTAATCGTATATGAGTATTTTAATAGGCGTTGGCATTGTAACGACCGTCACCACCTTTTATCTAGGTAGAAAAGGCTGGCAAGCTTTTCATAAAGCTGTCGGTATATCACCTGGTGTGCTTACTTATCATGATTATGATGCGCCCTTATCATTAGCCACATTAAATTGGCAGCGGTTAACGTTAAATAAACAGCACTTAAAAAATTTATCAGAGCAGCAACTGCGTCAGCTAAAACGTATCGATGAAAAAATGAACAGTTATCACGCTTATCAAACAGCCCTACACAATCAATATAAGACACCAGCTATAACAGAAGCGCAGTTTGTGTTGAATAAAATGTTGCAAACACGGCTACCTGAAATGCTAGCCACCCATTACCAATTAACGAATACAAGCAGTGTGAGTAGTAAGAAGAGACTGGAAGGTAATGAGTTATTGCAGAGTGTTTTAGACAACATCGAAAAGCGTTTGGATAGATTACTGGCCCAAATGGACGAGGAGCAGCTACAAGAGCTGCGAGTTATGAAGCGCTATATTAATAGTCACGATAGCTGAGCTGTTATATCTATACTGAGCAACTGTAACGCCTGAAAAAAGAGACATACAAAAGCGGCCAATGATTATTCATCATTGACCGCTTTTGTATGTTTATCCCAAATCTATTTAAGACTTAGAATAATATTAAACCAAATCAGCTAGCGCTTATTATTGCGATCACGGGTGTTGCGTGTACCACGGCTGGCAGGGCTAGCACTACTTTTAGGCTTAGCACTGCTGTTGCGGTTATCGCTACGGGTATCAGTACGACGCGCTTTGAGTGGTTTATTTCTAATACGCTCTTGTTTTTCTTTGGCTGCGCCATGTAGACCTGTACCATAACGTGGGCGCAAGCTGACTAAGTCCGTCAACGTATTGATTTCTTTTTTATCAAGCTCTAAGAAACGACCAGTACGTAGCTCTTTTGGTAGAACAATTGTGCCATAGCGTGTACGCAGTAGACGACTAACCTTTAGACCTTGAGATTCAAACAAACGACGTACTTCGCGATTACGGCCTTCTTTTAGCTGGACATGGTACCACTTGTTGACACCTTCGCCGCCGCCTTCTTTGATGTCTTCAAATTTTGCGACACCATCTTCTAACATGACACCAGCAGTCAACGTACGTGCGATATCAGGCGTCACTTCACCCAATACACGTACAGCATATTCACGAGTCACTTCACTAGATGGGTGCATCAAGCGGTGTGCCATTTCACCATCATTGGTAAATAACAATAAGCCAGTTGAGTTAATATCCAAACGTCCAACCATTACCCAGCGGTCATGAGTCAGTTTTGGCAAACGCTCAAAGACAGTTGGGCGGCCTTCTGGATCTTTAGCTGAGCAAACTTCGCCTTCAGGCTTATAGTAAGCAATAACACGGCGACGCTTCTCATTTTCAGAAGTGTATTTGATTTGACGGCCATCAACGCGAATCTCATCACCTTGCGAAACACGATCACCGATGGTCGCAGGACCGTTATTAACTGTTACGCGGCCAGATTTGATGACTTCTTCCATTTGACGACGTGAACCAAGTCCCATACGGGCGAGTGCTTTCTGTAATTTTTCATCTTTCATAATCATAACCTTGAGTCGGTGGGTTTACATTTCTCAATGTAAAAAAATTGGATTGGCTATTCTACGCTATTTTAACAAATTTAGCACGTAAACCAATACCTTACTACTTAATGACGTAGTCACTCATGAATACGTAATACTGTTTAATTCACTTATTATAAAAATTTATCAGCGTGCAGGCTTTATCTTACGCTAGGATTTTGTAACGTACACAGGTACAATATTACTCTTAGTCAAATATTGACGAAGCAAAGGACAGGCATGCAAAGTATTTGCGCGCGCTGTCTTTATTTTTTTATATCGTACCCTCTATTGGAGTTACTATGTCTACTGCCCAAGAATCCGCCACCGTTTTGGACGGCAAAGCACTTGCCAAACAGATAGAACAGGATCTGCGCACGCGCGTAGATACGATTAAGGATAAGACTGGCCGCACCCCAAGTTTAGCGACGATATTGGTTGGTGACGATCCTGCCTCTGCGACTTATGTCCGTATGAAAGGCAACGCCTGTAAGCGTGTTGGCATGGACTCTATACGCGTTGAGATGCCAAGTGTCACGACCACTGAGCAGCTCATGGCAAAGATAGATGAGTTGAACAGCAATCCAGATGTGCATGGTATTTTGCTACAGCATCCTGTTCCTGAGCATATTGATGAGCGTGCTTGCTTTGAGCAGATTGACCTAGCAAAAGATGTTGATGGCGTGACTTGTCTTGGTTTTGGTCGTATGGCGATGCAGCAATCAGCTTATGGCTCATGTACACCGCAGGGTATCATGCACCTATTAGAGCATCATAATATCGAATTGTCGGGCAAAGAGGCAGTAGTCGTAGGGCGTAGTGCTATTTTAGGTAAACCAATGGCGATGATGCTATTGAATGCTAACTGTACGGTGACTATTTGCCATTCAAGAACTCAAGATCTGGCAGCGCACATTAAGCGTGCTGATATCGTAGTTGGTGCGGTGGGTGTACCTGAGCTGATTAAAGCGGAGTGGGTCAAATCAGGAGCCGTCGTCGTCGATGCAGGATTTCATCCGACAGATGATGGCGGTGTCGGTGATATCGAGATGAAAGGCATGGAAAATATTGCCAGTGCTTATACGCCAGTACCAGGTGGCGTTGGCCCAATGACTATCAATACGCTTATTCGCCAAACCGTTGATGCTGCTGAAAAATCAGCGGGTTTGAACAACGGCTAAAAAGATAGTCATACGAATACTGATTGCCGATATATAAGGGGGCCTGAGGTAACATAGACTTCAGGCTAAATCAACCACATTTCAGTTGATAGGACCTAAACATGGCTAAAAAAAACGTAGGTGTTCATGAGCGACTACAAGGTATTGGTAGAGGGTTTGTTGATGTCTGTCATTACGTTATTTTATTTCTAATCAGTGTGGTTGTCGTTTGGACCGCAGGAAAAGAGTTCGTTGGTATCATCCAAAAAGGCTCAGCGGATCTAAAAGACATATTGATGTTATTTATTTACCTTGAGCTACTGGCTATGATAGGTATTTATTTTAAAACCCATCGTTTGCCAGTACAGTTTCTGATATTTATTGCTATCACTGCCTTGTCACGACATTTGGTGGTTGATGTACAAGCAGTTTCAGACTATTTTCATTTATGGCTGCTAGCGACAATTTCTGTGGCTATTATGCTATTGAGCGGCGCTATCGTAGTGCTCACTTGGACGGCAAAAACGTTTGGTCGTCCAGAGGATAATCTGGATAAACAGCATGCAAACCTAACGGTTAAAGCACTATTGCCTGACAATGCTCAATCGCCCGATAGCCATACCAATCATCGCCGCGAATAATAGCCGTGAACAATTAGATAACAACATAAAAAAGAGCGGCCAGTGGTTGCTCTTTTTTATGCTATTTAGTTCTATGAGAAGCGTTTGGTACTACAACCATTTAAGTCTTTTAAAGTTGTAATACAGGTAGCTACACAAGGCGATAATAATGGCCATGATGAAAAGATATGAATACTTCCAATGCAGCTCAGGCATAAAATCAAAGTTCATACCATAGATACCAGCGATAGCAGTTGGTACGGCTAGGATACCGGCCCATGCAGCGAGCTTACGCACGACTTCATTCTGACCCATATTGACCATCGCCATGTAGGTATTCATCACCACGCTCAGCATTTCATTAAGACCGTTAATTGCATCTATTGAGTGTAAGAGGTGATCGTTAACATCGCGAAAGTAAGGCTTAGCCGCTTGAGAAAACCCAGAGACAATTTCACTCTTTTTGTGATTGATAAAAAAGCTACAGATGTCTTGTACAGGTAAAATAATAGCGCGCATATGTACCAGTTGCGACTTGAGCTCGTAGAGGTTTTTTAGCGTGCCTTTATCAAACTCAGAGGTAAATACATAGCCCTCCTGTTCGCGCAGGTAGCGGCCCAATCTATCGGTAATTGGCATATAGTTATCAACGATAAAATCGAGGATAGCATGCAGTACAAAGATAGGGCCCATGCGTAGCTTTTCGGGGCGACGGTGGCAATGCTCACGTACTGGTGCATAAGAATTTGAAGGGCCATTGCGAATTGTAATGAGGTAGTTCTTACCCATAAATATCGCAGTCGTACCATAACGAATGACATTGTCTTCGAGTTTGGCTGTACGTAGTACTACAAAGACCATATCATTGTCGTAGTTTTCGACCTTGGCACGTTGATGATCAGCAAAAGCATCTTCAATCGCTAGCTCATGCAGGTCAAAGGCTTCTTTTACTTTGACCATGGTTTCTAAGCTTGGGTCGTATAGTCCAAGCCAAATAAATTGACCATTATTACCTAGCGTACGACTCACATCATTGAGCGCCACTCTATTAAGGTTTTCACCTGTTTTACGTGAGTAAGCGTAGCAATTGACCACCTCATCTGCACTTGATGAATCAATGTCTTCATAGCGTTCTGAGTCAGGATCGTAGACTGTCATGGTCTCGATAGTATCCTCAGTAGTAGCGTCCACATCCCCATAAATATAACTATCATCATCGTCCAAATAAAGATGCTTGTCATTCATATTGGCATAGATATGATTCATATTAGAATCAGGGGCAATATGAGCTGCTTTTTTGATCAGTTGATTATTATCATTTTCCATATACTTTCCTGTCATATAATAAAAAACTTCAATAATCCAAATATACTGTGAGCTTTGCTATGGTTTTATCGTATGCTAATACTATTTATAGGGTATAGCTTTCTATAGGGCATAGCTTTTTAGCGTATCGATATCTACCAACGCCAATAGACTTTCATGACACGCTTCTAGCTTTATTTGCGGTGCGATGTCGAAGTCTAATGCTTCAACCCAACGCAGGGCGCAGATACACCAGTAGTCGCCAGGTTTGAGACCAGAAAAGTTGTACTCAGGTAGCGGGGTGATCAGGTCATTACCGCGACTGGCAGAGAAGTTTAAAAACTCGCTGGTCATCTTGGCGCAAACAGTATGTTGACCGACATCATGGTTGCCAGTATGACAAAAACCATTGCGATAATAGCCAGTGATAGGATCGAAGCAACAGCTGGCAAGTGCGGTGCCTAAGACATTGGTTTGGTTGATGGCAGGGTTTGGGTGGTAATCAGATGACATAAGGCTTCCGAGATGAAAATATGTGTTAGTGTATCATGAGTCTGTACCGAAGATGCTGCCATAATCGCGCTCATTATCTTATGGATAACAAAAAACAAACCTCTCGACAATTCACCTAATATTGAGCCAAATACATCAACGATGACTGTTATATCTACTAAGCTAATAAGCGGCAATTGAACTGTAATTAGATAGTGATTGTGGCTAATTGTCACTAGGCGAACCTTGAGTGCTATGCTAAACTAAAGCATAAAGTGCCTTGATTATTTGTCGCAATTTTTTAGCGCAAAAAGATACTCGTCTTATCATTCTAAATTATACTTATTATTCACCCTTTTGCGGTTACCTGGTTTGTTTATAAATAATTGGGTCAATGATGTTGCGCGTTAAAAATAAATACACACAGCGTCAATACTCGGCAAATCACTCTTTAAGTACCGCATCAGTACCGCGTTTTTGGTAAGCGATACGCCAAACAAGGATTTATTGTGTCTGTTAGTTCTGATTCTGCAAAACCTGCCCAGCCAAATTCTACCAACGAAACAGTGTCTCAGCCTGCCGAAAATAGTGCTGCACCCAATCGCATGCCATACTTAAGCAACTTTGGCAGTGATGTTGCTAATAGTTGGTTGTTGCCTGATGGGGTAGTGGATGTCCTATTTGAAGATGCGCATAAGCAAGAAGTGCTTAGACATCAGTTAATCGAGCAGCTTATTACTCATGGTTATCAGTTGGTTTGCCCACCGATGATTGAGTTTACTGAGTCTTTGCTAAGTGATGCATCAGAAGATCTAAAACGTCAAACCTTTAAAATTATCGATCAGTTGACGGGTCGTCTAATGGGCGTACGCGCTGATATTACGCCGCAGATTTTGCGTATCGATGCGCATTGGGGCGGTACGGGTATTGCACGTTATTGCTATGTTGGTGATGTGATTCATACCTTGCCATCAGGTCTGTTTGGCTCACGTACGCCTCTACAATTAGGTGCTGAGATATTTGGCTGTGCGTCACTAGCGGCAGATATAGAGCTGATAGACGTGCTGTTTACGATGGTGAATAAGCTCAATATGAGTGCAGCGCTTCATATCGATTTGGGTCACGTAGCGATATTCAAACGCTTGGCCGAATTGGCCGAACTATCAGACAGTGATACTGAGCAACTGATGTACTTGTATGCCAATAAAAACCTACCAGAGCTTAAGCGTGTTTGCCGTAGCTTACCAATGGGTGATGATTTTTATGTGTTGGCACGCTTTGGTCACGATATCGCAAATCTATTAGCCAAATTATCAAATACAGCGCAGCAAGACGGTCAGATCGCGACGGCAATCGACGAGCTACAGCGTTTGAAAACCTATCTACAAGATCAATGGCAGTGCCCAGTCAGTATTGATGTGACTGAGCTATCAGGTTATCACTATCATACTGGTATCGTATTTAATGGTTATATCAATAGCGAAACGCAGCCATTAGTACGTGGTGGTCGTTTTGATGGTATGCAAAGTCAGACGCAAACGTTACGCGCGGCCACAGGCTTCAGTATGGATGTCAGCCGCTTGCTGGCGCATACACAGCTAGATGCGCCAACCGTTGTCCTAGTTGATTTTGCTGCTTTGACTAATGCAAATACAGATGAGATGCAGACGCTATTACAGCAAGTGGAGAGTCTACGTCAGCAAGGCTATCGAGTCACTATGCCGTTAGATGCACAGGACAGTCCAGATGATGTTACGCATCGTTTGAGTATGTCTGCTGACAGTCAATGGCAATTACAGACTGTTTAACTCTCTGATAATAGACCACTGAATGGCACACACCGTCAACAGTATTTAGTACATATTATAAGAACGCAGAATTATTCGTTAGATATCTCAGGGTTTCTATTTCATGAAACACTGAGATACAAAGATATAGCTAAGAAAGTCAGTTTAGTTTTCCAGCTTTTATTGCACACACCTCAATATATAAGGTAAGGATTGATCATGGGTAAGAATGTTGTAGTTTTGGGTAGCCAATGGGGCGACGAAGGTAAGGGTAAAATCGTTGATTTACTTACCGAAAAAGCCTCAGCAGTAGCCCGCTTTCAAGGCGGTCATAATGCTGGTCACACGTTGGTTGTCGATGGCAAAACCACTGTCTTGCATTTGATTCCATCAGGTATCTTGCGTGAAGGCGTCACTTGCTTCATCGGTAATGGTGTGGTGTTAGCACCTGACGCACTACTAAAAGAGATGAAAGAATTAGAGACAAACAACGTACCTGTACGTGAGCGCCTACGTATCTCTCCTAACTGCCCACTTATTATGCCTTACCATGTGGCCCTTGACCAAGCTCGTGAAGCCAAGCGTGGCACTGGTAAGATCGGTACAACAGGTCGCGGTATCGGCCCTGCATACGAAGACAAAGTAGCACGTCGTGCGATTAAACTTGCTGATTTGTTCCGTGAAGATCTAGAAGAAAAGCTACGTAACCTAATCGAATATCATAACTTCCAACTAACTGAGTACTATAAAGTTGAAGCAATTGATTTTGATGAGACACTCAAGCTGTGTAAAGAGTGGAAAGAAGAAATCAAAGGTATGGTTACTGATGTAACTGAAGACCTAAATCAATTGCGTCTGGCTGACAAACATCTTATGTTTGAAGGTGCTCAAGGTACATTGCTAGATATCGATCATGGTACGTATCCGTTTGTTACTAGCTCAAGCGTAACCGCTGGTGGCGTGTCTACTGGTACTGGTATTGGTCCATTATATTTAGATTACGTACTTGGTATCACGAAAGCGTATACCACGCGCGTTGGTAGTGGTCCGTTCCCAACTGAACTGTTCGATGATGTTGGTGCTCACTTAGCCAAAGTTGGTCATGAGTTTGGTGCGACAACTGGTCGTGCACGTCGCTGTGGTTGGTTTGATGCTGAAGCATTACGCCGTGCCGTAGTACTTAACTCTATGTCAGGTATCTGCTTGACCAAGCTTGACGTACTAGATGGTCTTGAAGAATTGCTAATCGGTGTGGGTTACAACTTACCTGAGACTGAGTGTGCAGGCGCACATGATGCTGAATTCTATGAGTCAGTTACGCCTAAGTACGAAACAATGCAAGGTTGGAGCGAGTCTACCGTTGGTATTACGAACTATGATGAGCTTCCAGAAAACGCTAAAAAATATATCAAGCGTATCGAAGCATTGATCGGTTGCCCAGTTGATATTATCTCAACCGGTCCTGATCGTGAAGAGACTATCGTATTACGTGATCCGTACGACGCTTAATTTTTACTACAAACTTGATTAAATAGTTTCTAGTATCAGTGATAGAACCCCAATGCTGAGCGTTGGGGTTTTTGCTTTTGTTAGAACTTATAGCATTATCAATGACTAATGAACAATGAATTTACTTTTTTGCAAGGTATGGTCATAAATTAACCCTATCATTTGTAGCCTTAATCATTATAATAGGCAGCAATCCTATGTTGGCGCTTATGGTTATACATTGATATACCATGAGTTGTGCAAAACAGTCCAAGTCAACATTGTGGCCAAAGCAAAAACAACGCATTAATTTTTATATATTTTATTGAATTTATCATCTATTAGGAGCTTCTCATGGCTAACGAACGTACTTTATCTATCATCAAACCTGACGCAGTTGCTGGCAACCACATCGGCGCTATCTACAGCCGTTTTGAACAAGCTGGTCTAAAAATCGTTGCAGCTAAAATGCTACAACTTGATGATGAAAAAGCAGGCGGTTTTTACGCTGAGCACGCTGAGCGTCCATTCTACAACGATCTAAAATCTTTCATGATGTCAGGTCCAGTATTGGTATCAGTACTAGAAGGCGAAAACGCTATTGCTAAGCATCGTGAAATCATGGGTGCAACTAACCCAAAAGAAGCTGCTGAAGGCACTATCCGTGCTGACTTCGCTAGCAGCATCGATGAAAACGCAGTACATGGTTCAGATTCAGCTGAGTCAGCAGCACGTGAAATCAGCTACTTCTTCAGTGATGATGAAGTTTGTGCACGTACACGCTAATATAGTAAATAAAAGATAAGCTTTTACGGCGTTCGATTTGTTTGTAGTAACTGCTATAATAAGACAGCTACGATTTAAGCTAATCTTACTTGTATAAGTTTTATGTTTATTTGGCTATAGACGAATTATTGACAACATTGGTTGTTTGTAATTGGTTTGCGAGACGGCTTATATCTTATGGGTATAGGCCGTTTTAGCTATTATTCATTGAAATTGTCGATGACTTACCTCATTATTAATTTTACTTAGCGTTATCAATCCCTTATCAGCATATTTTTTATCAATGGCTAATTTATTAATTGGTATTTGTCAAGCTGAAAAACTGCGCTCATAGCGGATTGCTCATGCACCCATGTATGTATGGCAAAGCCCATATAAATAATTGCACCGCTTATCTAAGCTTCTGCAAAAAGGTTACCTATTATGTCAACTTTTCAAGCACCTACTCAGCACGTACCTGCTAAGATTACTGATAGTATTAAACTAGTAGATGAGGCACATGCCAAAACCAATCTATTGGGTATGTCACAAGCGCAACTGGCTGATTACTTCAAGAGCATTGGTGAAAAACCATTTCGTTCCACTCAGGTAATTAAGTGGATATATCAGCATGGCGTGACAGATTTTGAGCAAATGACGAATTTGAGCAAGTCATTGCGGGACAAACTGTCACTTAATGCTTGTGTGGTTCCGCCCAAAGTGATTCATCGTCAATATAGTGATGATGGTACGCGTAAGTGGGTATTTGAAGTTACTGGTGGCTCATTGGTTGAGACGGTGCTTATTCCTGCAGATGACAGTAAGTCAAATGGTCGTAAAACACTATGCGTGTCTTCGCAAGTAGGCTGTGCGCTAGACTGTAGTTTCTGTAGTACAGGCAAGCAAGGGTTTGAGCGTGACTTGAGTGCGGCTGAAATTATCGGTCAGTTATGGGTCGCTAATGCTTCATATATGACGGATGAAAATGAAAGCTTAGAAAACATTGATCATAGCCTATGGGAAAATAATGTTACCAATGTGGTGATGATGGGTATGGGTGAGCCGCTATTGAACTATAAACCTGTGGTTGGTTCAATGGAGCTGATGCTAAGCGATCATGCTTACGGATTGTCAAAGCGCCGTGTCACATTATCGACTTCTGGTGTCGTCCCGAAAATGTATCAGCTAGCACAAGACATCGATGTGGCATTGGCTATTTCATTACATGCGCCAAATGATGAACTGCGTAATGAGCTAGTACCTATTAACAAAAAATATCCGCTAGAAGAGCTGATTGCAGCGGCAAAAAACTATGTTTATGATGTTAATCCACGTCATAAGAAACACGTCACGATCGAGTATGTGATGCTTGACGGCGTCAATGATAGCAATGAGCATGCGCATCAGTTGGTTGCGTTATTGGACGGGTTACCAAGCAAGATTAACCTTATTCCTTTCAATCCGTTCCCACATGCACCGTATGACAAATCAAGCAACAACCGCATCCATGCGTTTAGCAATATATTAAGCGAAGCTGGTTTTGTTTGTACGATTCGTCAAACACGTGGTGATGACATTGATGCCGCTTGTGGTCAGTTGGTTGGACAAGTTGCCGATCGCACTAGACGCTCAGCCGCATGGCAGCAGAGTATCAAAGATCGTGAAAGTGTTTAGTAAGTTTTCTAGCAAATGAGCGTTATATCTGACTGATATTGCATTTTAACTGTCTTTTTTCTGTCGCAATGGTAAGAAAATGTAGCAATGACGGTCGAGACTATGGAATGCGGCAATTAATAACAACTAAATTGTACTTAAAGGGGTTAAATCTATTAAACTGATGTTTCTTTGATCGAACGCATTGAATCCCAGTTTTATGATGGCGGCTATGATGACTTCTAAAAATTCTTGTCAGTTCAAACATCAAAAATCATTTTCTAAGTTTCATAAGCAGTTAAGTATCAGTGCTGCCCAAACTGCTTTACCAAAGCGTACAGTGCTATCGGTGGTGTTTGGCGTCCTTGTATTAAGTGGCTGCCAGAACACACCGACTAATGATTTGCTAGGCAACTCTTCTTATCAAACATCTACGCGCGCTAGCAATGATCGAAATTTAGATCAGCAGGAAATCGCCCGTGTGCGTACCTCACTTGCTGCGCAATACATCCGCAAAAATGAACTCGACACTGCGCAGCAGCAGCTTGAAAAAGCCTTTGCTGCCGATAGCCGTTATGCGCCAGCCTATGATATGATGGGCGTTTTGTTGCAGCAAGAAGGCAGTCGTATCAATCTAGCCAAAGCCGATCAGTACTTCAAAAAAGCTATCGCGCTAGATAGAGACTTTGCACAAGCACACAATAATTATGGCGTATATTTGTCACAGACAAAGCGCTACCGTGAAGCGGCAGAACAGTTTGAGATTGCAGGCGCGTCGCTAGGCTATGAAGGCCGTATTGGTGCGCTAGAGAACCTAGGTCGTACTTATCTACAATTAGGTGATAATAGTGCCGCTTCAAAAGCATTTTTACGCGCACTTGATGGCAATCGTAATAGTATTATTGCTCATATCGAACTGGTAGATTTATTGCTTGAACAACAGCGTGTACCGCAGGCACAGAGACTGTATGATGAGACTCTGATATTGGTGCAGGGGCAGGGTGTTAGTCCGCGCTTGCTCTTACAAGGTATAAAGCTTGCAGCAGCACAAAATAATATAACTACGCGCCAGCAATTGGCACAGCAGCTTTTATCCGCTTACCCATTAAGTGATGAAGCAAAACAACTTAAGACTTGGCTTAACAATCCAGAGGCACCATGGAAATGATCACCCCATCATCTAACACTCAATCTAACGCGCAGGGATCATTTGGTGCCGTGTTGCAGCAAGCCCGTAAAAACAAGCAAGTAACTTTAGAGGTAGCGGCGGCCGAGCTGTTTATTCTCAAGCGTCATCTAGAAGCACTAGAAAATGAAAACTTCGCGGAGCTACCACAGGCTGCGTTTGCTCGTGGTTTTGCGATTAACTATGCCAAATATTTGGGCTTAGATTCAGCCAAAATTGCTAGTAGTTTTGATGCCGCTTACCCCAACGAGTTAAAGGCCAAGTCAGCCAGTAATATCGACACGCCACTACGTCCAATGGGGACTTTGCAGCGTGATACTCATAACCGCATCCGCTTTAACCCCCTATTGATCATAGGTGTTGTCGGGTTGATTATTTTGGCGGTGTTTTTATTTCGTATGGTGAGTAACGCTAGCAAAGAAAATACCCAAGAGCCTGTATCAGCTGTTGAGGATATGTCCGCAATAGAGCAAGCACAAGGTGCCGCCATAAACAATGATGCGAGTGGCGTTGGTGCTTCTGGCTCTGCATTGAATCTAGGTGATGCTGCAACGACTGCTAACCTAAACCTTATATTGACAGATGACGCTGTGGTTAGCATCACGGATGCTGACGAAAACAGTCTTATAAATGGTGCCCAGTCTGCGGGTAATTACGACCTATCTGGTATGCCACCGTTTAATGTAAAAATTGATAATATCGACAATGTGAGTTTGATGCTCAATCAACAACCAGTTGCACTAGATACGTATGCAACAGATAAGCAGGCTGCTTTTGAATTGGCGCCATAGTCAGTTATATAAGCGCCAAATTTGAGTGCATCACATATGAATGTGTTGGTTGAGCTGGTTTATATTATATATACAAAGGCCTAGAGCTTTTCTATTTTTGATTCAAGGATTTATGTATGTCAATGCCATCGCCTATTAATCGTCGTCAGACCAAAAAAATCTATGTCGGTGATGTCGCGGTTGGTGGTGATGCACCAATTAGCGTACAGAGCATGACCAACACTGATACCTGTGATGTAGCAGCGACGGTCGCTCAGATCGAGCGCTGTGTCGAAGCAGGTGCAGATTTAATGCGCGTATCAACGCCAACAATGGATACCGTTAAAGCCTTTGGTGAAATTCGCAAATTGGTAAGCGTGCCTTTGATCGCTGATGTGCATTTTGATCATAAAATCGCTTTGGCAGTTGCTGAAGCAGGCGCTGACTGTTTACGAATTAATCCTGGCAACATTGGTAGCGATGCTAAGGTACGTGAAGTGGTCGCTTGTGCTAAATATCACAATATTCCGATTCGTATTGGCGTGAATGCTGGCTCTTTAGAAAAAGACATACAGCGCAAGTATACTGAGCCAACTGGCGAGGCAATGCTAGAGTCGGCAATGCGCCATATTGATATTTTAGAGCGTCTGAATTTTGACCAGTACAAGGTATCTGTTAAAGCCAGCAATGTGTTTTTGACACTGGATGCTTATCGCTTGATATCAGCGCAAATTGATAACCCATTACATTTAGGGGTGACTGAAGCAGGTGTCTATCGTACTGGTGCCGTCAAATCAGCTATCGCGCTAGGTGGTTTATTGCTAGATGGTATTGGCGACACTATTCGTATCTCCTTAGCAGCCGAGCCTGAAGAAGAGATTAAGATTGGTTTTGATATCTTAAAATCGCTTAATATTCGTTCGAACGGTGTAAACTTTATCGCTTGTCCAAGCTGCTCACGTCAAGAGTTTGATGTGATTAAAGTAATGACAGCATTAGAGTCGCGTTTAGAAGATATTCGCGAACCGATGGACCTATCTGTGATTGGCTGCAAGGTTAATGGTCCAGGAGAGGCAAAAGAAGCGGATATTGGTATCGTTGGTGCTGCACCTAGATCATTGGTCTATCGTATGGGTGAAAAAAGCCATCTTATCGATACAGGTAATCTGGTCGATGAAATAGAAGGTATGGTTCGCGCCCATGCAGAAGATTTGGCAAAAAAGCGTGAGAATGAAATCATTCGCGTAAAATAAGCCATAAAATAGATTGATACGTTAGATTATACCGTCACAACATCAGTCAGATATAACGTTTGTTTGAGTATACAAACGACAATAATAGAATACCTGTTAAACATTTAAGGATACGACCGTACCATGATCAAAGCTATCAAAGGTTTTAATGATATTTTGCCTGACCAATCAGCAAAGTGGCTGCATCTAGAAGCGATATTGGCTGATGTGCTTGGTAGGTATGGTTATGAGCATATTCGCTTGCCTATCGTTGAACAAACTGATTTGTTTGCCCGTGCTATTGGCGGCGCTACTGACATCGTCGAAAAAGAAATGTACAGTTTTACGGACAAGTCTGAGCCACCAACACCATTAGCACTACGTCCTGAAGGTACAGCAGGTGCAGTACGTGCAGTTATCGAGCATAACTTGCTACGTGGTGACACGCCTAAGCTTTGGTACATTGGCCCGATGTTCCGCTATGAGCGTCCACAAAAAGGTCGCTATCGCCAGTTCCATCAATTAGGTGTCGAAAGCTTCGGTAGTGCATTACCAGATGCTGACGCTGAACTGATTGCGATGACTCATCTGATGTGGAAAGAATTAGATCTCAACAACGAGATGCGTTTGCAACTGAACAGTTTGGGTGAGCTTGATGAGCGCTATGCTTATCGTGAAGCATTAGTCGCTTATTTGACTGATAAAAAGGACCAGCTAGACGAAGATAGCAAACGTCGTCTGACGACCAACCCTTTGCGTATCTTGGATAGTAAAGACTCGAGTACGCAAGCAGTATTGGCGGATGCGCCAAAGCTTGCTGACTTCTTGGGTGAAGAGAGTGTGGCGCATTTTGAGCAGGTCAAAACCTACCTGACTGCGCTGAATATCGATTTTGAAATCAATCCGCACTTAGTACGTGGCCTTGATTATTATAATAAAACGGTATTTGAGTGGGTAACAGATAAGCTTGGAAGCCAAGCCACCGTTTGTGCTGGTGGTCGTTATGATGGGTTAGTAGGTCAGTTGAAATCAATCGGTACAGATGGCAATAAACCAGTCAAATCTGAGCCTGGTGTTGGTTTTGCAATGGGACTTGAGCGTCTATTACTACTGATAGAAGCAGTAGCGCCGATTGCTGATATACCAGCTTGTGATGTATTTGTTGTTGCTCATCCTGAGGTATACAGTGCTGGTATAAGCTATGCACAAAACTTGCGTCACAGTCGTCCAGACGTACGAGTAAAGATGGCTAGTGCCACAAGTCTAAAGGCACAAATGAAAAAGGCGGATAAGTCAGGCGCGGCACTGACAGTCATCATTGCACAGCAAGAGCTGGATGATAATACGATTAGTATTAAAGATATGCAGACAGGTGAGCAAAAGACGGTCGCACAAGATTGGCTATCGACTACAGAGAACTTTTCTCGTCGCTAGTCGGTTTTTGACCAATCAGCTTTACTTGTGGCATCAGCAACTTAATGTAAATTTTATCAGGTAAATATATATGGCTCTGACACCTAATTCGCCGAATGCAGATAACTCCATGCAAAACTTAAAGCAATATGGTAGTTATATCGTCACTGCGATTTTGTTAGCATTGGCCGCCTATTTTGGCTGGACATACTGGCAAGACAATCATGCTCGAGTAGATACCGTCGCCGCCGATCAGTATGCTGATATTCAGCAGCTAAATGAAGAAGTCAACTTAGCCTCACAAAATCCAGATTTGGAAGCAGAAGCTCAAGAAGCGCTTACCCAGAGTCGTAGCCAGCTAGACAAAGATATCGATGCTTTGGTCAACACGCATGGTGAGTCGGTTTACGCATGGCAGGCGCTGATGATAAAAGCACGTCAACAAGTCGACAGCGATGATTTTGCAGCAGCGACTGAGACCTTCAAAAAAGCATTGGCTATCGATTTGGGTGATGCTGGTTTAGAAGCGATTACTCGTCTACGCTATGCAAAGACGCTGTTGGCCGCAGGCGATACAGATGCTGCACTGGCAGAAGCAAACAATGACATGCCAAACTCGTTCGAAGCAAGTCAGCAGGAGCTGCTAGGGGATATTTACTTAGCGCAGGATAATAAAGACTCAGCGATTAAATCTTATAGTAACGCGTGGGAGCTATTACGTAGTCGCCAAGAAACGCGTGCAGTATTGGCACTAAAGATGGAGAGCTTGGGTATCACGGCTGAACCAATTGCTGAGCAGACCAGCCTTATTCAAGAACCATCTGCTCCTGAGCCGTCGCTGGTGATGGATAGTTCGAATGAAGTCGCTGTCGAAGCAGGACAGTAAGTTAGCAGGCTAGACATTAAGTCAGTAGTATATTATTGAGAGTTGGTAATCACCCAAAGCTCTTTTTCCATATAACCTAATGATTACTAATTTGCTGTTGGCCAATTTACCAATTAATAATAATTTATCTGTAGTGAGAACATACAATGACTCAATCTATTCGCTCTAGCAAAATGTTAAACACGAAAACTATCAAAAAGACAGTCATGCATGTGGCTGTACTGGCAGTCATGAGCACAGCAGTGATTGGATGTAATCGCGGTATTAAGCCTGTTGTTAATGATCCGGTAGAGTTGGTACAAATCGCTCAGCCGATTAGCGTACTACAGCCCGTTTTTAGTACAGATGTTGGCAACAAAAAAGCCAGCAAAAAAGATCCGCTAGATCTGCAAGTTGGTTACGCTAGTAATCAAATCGTTACTGCCTCACGCGGTGGTGAGCTATCAGGGTTCAATAGTACAGGCGAGCGTATGTGGTCAATCAATGTTGACGATCAAATCACTGGCGGCGTTGCAGTAGACGAATTGAGTCAGACAGCCATCATTAGTACTCGTGGTGGTAAGGTCATGGCGTTTGATAGCACGACTGGTGCAAAGCGTTGGCAGCAGCAGTTATCAGGTTCGGTTTTGACGCCAGCACTGATTACTAATAACCGTGTCGTACTATCAGCGAACGATGGTTTCTTACATGGTTTGTCGCTGCAAACTGGACAATCAGTATGGCAGTTTGCGACTCAAGTACCTGCTATTAGCGTTCGCGGTAGCGCTGCGCCAACTCTATTAGACAATGAAACAGCACTTTTGGCTACCGCTGATGGTCGTCTGCATGCAATTACCGTCGATAATGGTCTTCCGCTATGGTCAAGACGTGTTGGTGTAGGCACTGGTAGTAGTGAAGTTGAGCGCATGAGTGATGTCGATGGCAAACCTATCGTAGATAAAAATCAGTTGTTTGCGATTAGTTATAGTGGTCAGCTATTAGGTATTGATTTGGCCTCGCGTCAAGTGATGTTTGTTAATGAAATTGCGAGCCTCAAATCACTTGCGGTAAATACTCAGCAAGTCATTGCTACTAGTCTAGAAGGCAAAGTAGTTGCTTATGATCGAAACAGTGGCGAGACACTATGGGAAAGTGACGAATTGGCTTATCGTGACCTAACCAATCCTGTGATGATTGGAAACTATATCGCCATTGGCGACCTCGATGGTGTGGTGCATCTGTTTGACCCTGCTACGGGTAGCATCGTTAGCCGCGTAGAGACTAAAGGTGTGCTGACCAACTTGCAAGTCCAAGGTAGCCGCTTAATGACTCAAAGCACCTCAGGACAAGTGGCTATCTGGCAGTTAGTACGCTAACACTTTTACAAATGAATGCTTATCGGTGATTAACGAAGTGTAATATTTCACTATAACTGTTAAGCCTATTCTTGATTGTCATTTATGAAAAACAAACGCTGCTTAGTCAGCGTTTAGTGCCTTGTGTAAATTGCTTGTTTAAACATAGGCTTTCGCGTACTCTATGCGACCGATGTGCTATCCATATATACTACTTATTTATGTATAATGAGCCGTCCTATATATTATTTCTAATCGTAAAATAGCCATCTATTGTTTTTGCTATTGTTTTATCATTCATTTTAATTCACGGTCAATTGCAGCATATCTATTACTATTATTATGTCACTGGTTATAAGAATAACTGTACTGCCCGTCATTGTGCCTTTCACTGAGAGTAACCCATGAGTATCAAGCCTGTGGTCGCCTTAATTGGTCGTCCAAACGTCGGTAAATCCACCTTATTTAATCAGTTCACAAAGAGTCGGCAGGCATTGGTCGCTGACCTTTCAGGATTGACTCGTGACCGTCAGTACGGTGATGCAGTTTATGAGGAAAAATCCTTTATCGTTGTAGATACAGGTGGTATCGGTGAAGCTGACGATGGTAGCGGCAATATCGATGACTATATGTCTGAGCAATCGCATACAGCGATTCATGAAGCCGACATCATTGTATTTGTCGTTGACGCTCGTGCGGGTATGATCGGCGCTGATGCTGAAATTGGTAAGTTTTTGCATACATTAGGCAAGCCTGTCTATGTCGTTGCCAATAAAGTTGATGGCGTACACGATGCTGCACCTGCTGAGTTTTATGCCTTAGGTTTGGGCGAGCCGTATCCAATGGCAGCCAGTCATGGTCGCGGTGTAGGTAACTTGCTTGAAGTGCTAACGGCTGATATGCCTGAGCAAGATAATGTAGTAGAGCCAAGAGGCTTGAAGCTTGCCATTATCGGTCGTCCAAACGTTGGTAAGTCGACGCTGGTAAATCGCTTGTTAGGCGAAGACCGAGTAGTAGTGTACGATATGCCAGGTACGACGCGTGATAGTATTTATATTCCTTATCAGCGTGAAGGTCGAGACTATGTTTTGATTGACACTGCTGGTGTACGCCGCCGTGGTAAAATCGATGA
Organism: Psychrobacter sp. AOP7-A1-24; assembly: GCF_052376235.1. Classification (NCBI taxonomy): domain Bacteria; kingdom Pseudomonadati; phylum Pseudomonadota; class Gammaproteobacteria; order Moraxellales; family Moraxellaceae; genus Psychrobacter; species Psychrobacter sp. AOP7-A1-24. Next base: position 21,274 of record NZ_JBQSVM010000022.1, read on the forward strand.
AAAAGTAGAAAAATTCTCTGTCATCAAGACTTTGCAAGCGATTGAAGATTCTAACGTAACCGTCATTGTCATTGATGCTCATGAGGGTATCGTTGATCAGGATTTGCATATGATTGGTTATGCGCTCGATGCTGGTCGAGCATTGGTCGTTGCGATCAATAAATGGGATGGTCTAACGCAAGATCAAAGAGACTATATCAAACTTGAAATGGATCGCCGTTTTAGCTTTATTCCCTATGTAAAAATACATTTGATTTCAGCATTGCATGGTACAGGTGTCGGTAATTTATACCCGTCTATTTTGCGTGCACATAAATCTTCGATGTTTGAAGTATCGACCAACCGTTTGACTCAGATTTTGCAAGATGCTGTGACGGCCAATCCGCCACCGACCATTGCTGGTCGTCGTATTAAGTTGCGTTATGCGCATATTGGTGGCCACAATCCACCCGTTATTGTGATTCATGGTAACCAAACCAGCGCGCTTCCTAAGAGCTATCAACGTTATTTAGAGAATCAATTCCGTCAAGTATTTAAGCTAGAAGGCACACCGCTTAATGTGATCTTGAAGCAAAATGATAATCCATATGCTAACAAGAGCGATACGCCGACTAAAGCCAAAGCACAGCAATTGCGTCAACGTGAGCGTAATAGATCACAGAAATTTACCACCAAGGATAAAAAGCCTCGTTAATTCTAGTATTTTGGGCTTCATATCTTAATTTTTGTGATTAATGTCATTGCGTTCGATAGCGTGATGACATTTTTCTATTAAAAGACTATAGTTTGCTCTCCTAAGTGGTTATCTTGCTTAGCCTTAGCGCCTTAAAAAATATTCAAATGTTTTACTTATCACATCTTTAAAATACCTGTACTATAAATGAAAGCTGCCCGCGACTCAGTAGAGTGATATGAACAACCGTTCGTCTCAAACCATTCCTGTACTTATCTGGCGTTCTGTCATACAAGCTGTCGTATTGGCAGTGCTAGCAGGCTTTTTATTGCCTTTTATTTATGGTTTAGTGCATCACTATCAAGAAAAAAGCCAGCATATTCAACAGCTAGCATCTTTATTAACGATTAGCGCATCGACTGCTGATGGGGCAGATGTTGTGGCTGAACAAGTTAATATCTTGTTGGAAAGCGAGCCGACTATTCAAAGTATTGTATTCTATGCAACCTCTGAGTCAATTGGAGCGGTAAATCCGTCGCTTGATGACTGGAAAAATGCTCTATTTGCGCACACTGTCAGCTTTAATTATCCAGTGGTTAGTAAAGACATTGATACTAGTAGTGCAGTATCTAGTAACTCTGACTCTGATCAACAGCTCACAATGGCTCTATCAGATATTATGAGCGAATCATCAGCGCCAGATTCGTCGTCTGGGGTGGTGACTGAAAATAGTACATTGATTGGTTATATCAATATTACGATGGATGTAGAGTTGCTACGTTTACATTGGTTCCAGAATATCCTTTGGTTATGGCTGTCAATAGTGATGATGATTGTTGCTTTTGCTTTATATATATTTAGGAAGCTTAATTGGCCAGTCAAGGATATTGAAGCATTGACTCATGTTTGTGATATTGTCACAAATAACGCAGATCTAGAGCAACTTCCAGTTATTCAACAGCAATTCAATTTTCAAGAACTGACCCAAATTAGAAAAGCATTGATCGTGTTGTTTAATCGTCTGCAAGAAGCAAGACAAGGTTATGAGACTCTTGCGGCTTTTGAGCAGCAATTGCACAACAAAGATGTGTCACTTGATGTGCAGTTGCACAATTTTCAAAGCATGATTTCTCATGAGTTAAAAACGTCATTGAATGCAATTGTAGGCGGTTTACAACTATTGGAGCATGAGACTCTAAGTACAGAGCAAAAAGACGCGATAGAGATTATCAGTAGTGGCAGTGATAAATTGGTATTGTCTTTAGATCATATTATACAGCTGAACCAAATCCAAAAAGGTCAGATAAAAATCCATAAAAATGAGTTTAACCCATTACAGTTAATCGCCGATCTGCTAGCCAAGTTTGAAAATACAGCTAATCAAAAGAGCTTGAGATTAATCAGTAATATTCATCATATAGACTATAGCTTATACGGTGATTCAGAAAAAATATATCAGATACTATCAATACTGCTCAACAATGCCATTAAATTTACGCCTGTCGGAGAAGTTACGATTACGTCGCAACTGACACATTTTAATAAGAGTAATCGGTGGCAGATTAGCGTGAAGGATACGGGTATTGGTATCGATAATGAACACCTAGACGATATATTTAATCCGTTTTTTCAGGTAGATTCGTCGCAAACACGCCAGTACGAAGGCTCAGGAATTGGCTTGCCAATTGTTAGACAAATGGCACAGCTTATGGGTGCCACTATTGATGTCGATAGTGTGCTTGGCGTGGGTACACAGTTTACGCTGACCATAGCGATGCCCAATCAACAGCAATCAAAACAGCAGCGCTTATTGTCTGGCCTAACGATTATTTATTATTACTATCATGAGACAGGCTCTTTATTGGATGAACTGGAGTATTTAGGAGCTACAATTATTTGTCGTCAAAGCTCTCAACTTGTCATAGAGGGAATGCGTAAGCAAAAAGTTGACATGGTAATGTTTGCTGAAGATGTTTTTCCAGAAAATGCAGAACTACTGGCCAAGCGAGTGCGTCAGTATGAACGTAATGAAGGTAGTAAGAGTGAGCATCGCGCGTTATTGGTATATTGGTATCCACAGCATCGGGCGCGCTATGTAGACAGTTTTGAGTATGGTTTAAAAGCAGCTGGCGTTGATTACTGTCATATTGCTACCTATAAAGAAAAAGCGTTAAGCGACCTATTAAAACAATGGTTGGTTTAGTCGTATTTCTATTTATGAGATCTGTTTTCTCTGGTCGTCAGTCATAGACATTCTACTAAGAATGTCTTTCGTCTCTTGACTACTACCTCACTACTACCTTACTACCAACGCCCTTTCTAATTAGAGTAAATATAAAAATAAAAAAGACGCCTGCTTTACGGCGTCTTTTTAAACGGTTTTTGACCAGTATTACTTTCTAAAAATCCTCTTAGAAAAGATTTTTGACCCAGCGAACGATATGTTCCCAAGTACGGCTCATAAAGCCTGACTGTTCGATATTATTGGTTGCAATGATGGGAACTGAAGCTACCGCTTTACCATCGATGACAGCCATCATTTTACCAACTTCCTGACCTTTCTTGATCGGTGCTTCTAAGCTCTCAGGAACGTCAACCACCGTTGTGATTTTATTTTTTTGTGTTTTGCTGGTTAGAATTTGCAAGTTGTCGCCAGTTGCCAATTCTACTTCGTCAGCTTCTCCAAACCATACTGGAAGCTTGCTGACAAACTGTACAGTGGGTGCTTTGGTAACGGTTGTAAAGTGCCCGAAGCCCCAGTTAAGTAGCTCACGTGATTGATCAGCGCGCGCCTGTTGGCTCTTTGTACCCATAATGACAGATATTAAGCGCATGCCTTCACGGTTACTAGAGGCGACTAAGCAGTAACCTGCGGCATTTGTATGGCCAGTTTTTAGGCCGTCAACTGTTGGGTCAGTAATGAGCAAAGCATTACGGTTACCTTGAGTAATGCCATTATAGGTAAACTCTTTTTCTGCGTAGATACTATAGTAGTCGCCACTGTTTTTGATAATAGCGCGAGCAAGTTTAGACAAATCCAAAGCGGATGCTAAATGGCCTTCATCAGGCATACCAGTAGCATTGACAAAGTTAGAGTTCTCCATGCCAATTTTTTGCGCTTGTTCGTTCATCAGGATTGCAAATGATTCCTCACTGCCAGCGATATGTTCAGCCATGGCTTTTGATGCATCATTACCTGATTGAATGATAATACCGCGTAGCATGTCGATGACGCTGGCGGTTTTGTTCACAGGCACATACATACAAGATTGGCTGCTACTACCACGGCACCATGCGTTTGGACTCATCAATACCTGATCATCTTCTTTCAGATCACCTGACTCCAAGCGCTGCTCAATGATATAACTGGTCATCATCTTAGTTAGAGATGCTGGCGGTAGTGCCTCATTGGCGTTCTTTTGGGCCAAAATTTCGCCAGTGTTATAGTCCATCAACACATAGGCTGTATTATCCATCTCAGGTGGTTGTATGGCCGCGTTTGCCATTACTGCACTCATCGAGATACTTACACCAACTACCAGCTGTATCAGCTGGTTTTTCACACGCTTTACTGTCATATATCATTACACCGCATCATGGAACCAAATGTATTTATCGCTTATGTTTTGTACCTATTTTCATACATTATTTTAAGCAGCATGTTTTAGATGCAGTGTTTAAAATAATGTATTGGCAAAAATAGTGACGCCTACACAATAGACATAAAATTAACGCCTTATCTTAGCAAAATGACTACCGATGGGGAATCGATAAATGCAAAAATAAGGTCAGCTTGAAAAGAAAAACAGAGGCCTATCATATATTCGTCGTAACTATAATCTGACCAATTTCTATGACAGAAAATTTAATGCTCATAAAAAAGCCTGCTGCACTGCTTGTGGTTAACAAGTGAAGTGACAGCAAGCTTTGGTGCTATAGATACTTAAACAATTAGTTGATGAGGTTTGCCTAGTCAACGTTATAAAAGGTATATAGCGTTTGTTTTGTTGTTATTGATATCGTCATTCGCAAACTATAATGCTAGTAACAGAACTAAGCTAACTGAGTGTCTAGTAGTCTGCGTTCGCTAAATCTTGACATAGTGCTTTGTTTTCTTGCTTCGAGAATCCCATCGTCCAACCGCGAATACCTTGAAGTATCTGACGATAGTCCTGTTGTGTAGATAAATATTGTATAGCAGCTTTTGGATCTTCTAAAGTCGGCATCAGTTCATGCAATTGGACAGTATACGACTTATAAAACCGCTGTTTTTGCTTGCCGTTTAGCATTGGTGGGCATATTTCTGATAGCACCTGCATTACTGCAATTTCGTGCTTAGTAATGTTGATACCAGATAGGTCTAGCGGAATGGTCGTACCAGAATCATTTGCAGCATTAGAAGCTTGAGACAGCATAGCAACAGATGTTATCAATCCTGCAATCCCAACTTTTGAGGCAGTGTTTGCTATCACAGAAGCTATAGATAATATCGATTGTTTATTCATTCAGTATTACACTCGCTCGTCTTTATTTAATGGTCATATGTTAATCGGTAAGAAAACAAAAGTCACATAAAATATTGATTTATGTGTAGATATCTTGTGAGCCAAAACCATTTTTTAGCAACATATCAGTAGCATACCCTAATGACGTTACTTCAGTATCATTACATCGGTTTGTATTGTTGTAGGGTGTTGCGTATTGTAACGCGATGCTTAATCGAGTAATTACTGTCTATTTGACGCAGATTTTGTCACGTTATTTTTATCATATAATCATCAGCGTAATACTAAGAATGATACTTTGCTCAAGACAGGGTTCGTGTCTTTATATTATTCAGTTATAATCGCCTATGCCATCAAAATGATTATTTTTTACTAGACTGAAGCGTCATGTTGTTGGAAAATTAAAGTAATATGCTTGTACTTTGAATATGGTTATCGTCATTTGATGGCTGTTTTAATCAGAGACTATACGACAGCAGAGTTATTCAATAGAAATGTAAGTAATAAAATATTAACCACATATTGAGTAGAAATGAGATTTTTAATTAGTAATGATGACGGTGTATATGCGCCAGGGTTATTGGCACTGTCTCAAGCATTATCAGCTATTGGTGAAGTGGTCGTCGTCGCCCCCAATGATGAACAAAGCGGTTATGCTAGCGCGTTGAGTGTCTCAAGACCACTGCATACGCACCAGCTGCCCTCTAAGTTTGTAGCGGTAAACGGTTCACCAGCTGATTGTATTTATTTAGCATTACATGAGTTATATCGTGATACTGATTTTGACTGTGTAGTTACAGGCATTAACTCAGGGGCTAACTTGGGGCAAGATGTGATGTTCTCTGGTACGTTCGGTGCTGCATTGACTGCGCAACTATCTGGTATTCCTGCTATTGCAACGTCTTTGGTAGGTGGGGGCGTCAAAAATGGCGGACAAGAATCGGCCAGTGATTATAAAGTGGCTGCACATGAAATTGTCAAACTGCTTACTGAAACTTCGATTTTAGAGGTTCTCAAAAGTTTGCCCTATCATGTATTAAACGTTAATATTCCTGACGTGCAGCATACCGATGATATCAAGGGTCGAAAAATAACCTCATTAGGTCATAAGCAAGTTGCTCAGCCAGTACGTCACATGATAGATCCTCGGGGTCGGGATGCGTATTGGTTATCTCTACGCAAATGTAAAAGTGGGCGACCATTAGAGACGTCAGTTGATACGATGCAGGTGAATCAGGATGCAATGACGGATTATCAAGCCATAGAGGCAAGGTATGTCAGCTTGTCACCAGTATGTCTACATCATACGCCAACGGTAGCGCTAGATAGATTATCAACACTTGCGCTATAAACATTATAAGATATCATCCACACCAGCGTACTAAACACAACCGTGTTATGAGAATGTCAAAAACTTTTGAGTGATATCAAGAGCTTTTGAATGATTAAACCATGAAAGAGCAACACAAAGAATAGGAACCTTGTATGAAAAAAATCATAGCTGGAGCGCACCTTGTTAAAGCCGCGTTGATCGGTACTATGGCAGTCGCTACTCTATCTGTAGTCGGTTGTGCAACTAAGCCTACATATCAATCAGCGAACCAGGCAGGTCCTAAGATTATTACTAACGCGCAAGGCGTCCCTAACTATCATCGTGTACAACGCGGCGATACGGTCAGCCAAATTGCAGGGCGCTATCGATTGAACTATCGTCAAATTGGGGCGATGAACAATTTAGATAGTAAATACACGATTTATAGTGGTCAATGGCTTAAACTGTGGCAAGGCAATGCGGCAACTACTGCAAGTAACAATCGCTACAGTGCCCCAGTTCAATCTCAACCAACTTATACGCCACCTGTGACCCAATCTCAAACACCAGCCTATGAAGCCACTGCCAACTCAACCTCTGGTTATGACTATCCTACGCGCAATCCAGTGACGCGTAATATTGACCCTGCCGCAGGTAATATGGGTATGTGGTTTGCAGGTAAAGTTGGTGATCCAGTACTTGCCAGTCAATCGGGAACTGTGCTTTACTCAGGCAATGGTTTACCAGAATATGGCAATCTAATTATGATTCGTCATAGCGATGATTACATCACAGCTTACGCGCATAACAGTCAATTGCTAGTAAAAGAAGGCGATACAGTACAGCGTGGTCAACGTATTTCTAGTATGGGTAGCAGTGGTCAAACCAATGAGGTAGGCTTAGAGTTTCAAGTTCGCTTAAATGGTAATCCTATTGACCCGCGTAGCGTACTTGGGCGTTAGATTTAAATAATAGCTACGGATAGCTTGGCGACTGTGAGTCATTTTATTTATTCATGTTTGAGATTTTTTATGAGATTAAAAAAGCAATACCTCACCTTTGTGCCAGCATTAGTGATGGTTGGGTGTACAAGCCAACAGGCAATGCAGAGTAAACCTGTTCGTCAAGGCGGCGTTGAGATTACTCAAACTCAAACCGTTCAGGTCAAGCCAACACCTGCACCAGTGGTCAAGCCGCAGCCTGCGCCCAAACCTAGCTATACTAGCTTTTCTGATTGGAAGTCAGACTTTTCTATGCGTGCCATATCGTCAGGCTATGATACCCAAGTGATCAATCGATTACTCGATTCTGCTTATCTAAATCAACAAGTGATATCGTTAGACTCGGGCCAGCCTGAGTTTTCTAAGATGCCATGGGAATACGTAGATTCTGCGGTATCAAGTGGACGTGTCAGTGTAGGGAAGCGCAAATTTGCCGAGCAACGTGCTTATTTGTCTCAGCTAGAGTCTCAGTATGGGGTTAATGCAGAAATTATCGCTGCGATATGGGGTATGGAGTCATCGTTTGGCGCTGTAACGGGCAATAGCGATTTGCCAAGTTCCCTTGCTAGCCTTGCTTATGATGGTCGTCGTCAAGCGTTCGCTGAAACGCAGCTACTATCGTTAGCGACCCTGCTACAGCGTGGTGACGTATCATGGTCACAGCTCGATGGCTCTTGGGCTGGCGGTATGGGGCAAACACAGTTTATCCCTGAGACTTGGCTCAAACAAGGGGTCGATGGTGATGGAAATGGACATCGTAACCCTTGGGCCACTGGTGATGCACTAGCGTCAACGGCCAACTATCTCAGTAACTCAGGTTGGGTTCGTGGCTTAGCGCCATTTTACGAGGCAACCGTACCAGCTTCGTTTGATTACTCAGTAGTTGGTAGCAAACAACCTGCTGCTAGATGGGCTGCGATGGGCGTTGATACGATAGAGGATGTTTACTTAGATGCCAATACTCAGATGGAGCTATGGTTGCCAGCCGGTAAGGACGGTCCAGTATTGCTGTTGAGCCCAAACTTTGATGTAATTAAAGTCTATAACAACTCATCTAGCTATGCACTAGGAGTAAGCTTGCTTGGTAAGTCAATTGATGGACAAAGCGGTCTACGAAAGTCATGGCCTCGTTATGAACGTCCATTATCGACCACGCAAGTGACTAACTTACAACGTCGTTTGACTAGTATGGGTTATGATACCAAAGGTGCTGATGGTATCGTGGGTACCAATACTCGCATGGCGTTCCAGCGCTGGCAAGCAGATAATGGTCAGACGCCAGATGGTTTCATTACTCAAAACAGTGCGTCTTCATTAGCGTCTTGGTGAGCTAAGGTAGCTACGATGATACAGTGGATAAAGGTGACTATTTTTAATTGTACTTAGTCACTATTCATTAACCACTGGTCATTAGGCGTTAGTTTACTTTTTTCTATAAAAAGCACCTTGCCTAGGTGCTTTTTTTGTCTCAATCTATGTTTGATTTTACCGACATCTTTAACTCAATGAATAATGCAATAAATATCAAATACTGAGACCAGTTCAATCTGATTTCATCTAAAACTTATCAGGACAAGGTTAATACAAGAAAGTTGATACTTTGAATGATAGACTCTAGATAATGTATTCTTTAACGATGACTTTTACCCATAGTTTCTAATGACATTTTACAAAGACCATTTTTAATAACAGTTTCGATTATAAATAATTAGAACAACAGAAAGAGCGTGACCTTATGATTACCATGGAAGAATTACAAGCTGCGATACAGCAACGGATAGATAATTATCATATTACCGACTTTCCGCTACAAAAAAGAGCCGTTCACACTCGAGAGTTGTTAGACAGCTTAAATTATATACTGGCTCAAGATATTGCTTCTCCCTTCGATGTGCCGAGACAAAACCTGTCTGCAATGGATGGCTACGCGATTGCCATAGGTAGTGAGTTATCAGAAAACAGTACGATAGAAATCGTTGGTGAGTCGCAAGCTGGCAGTGCTTATACTGGTGAAACAGCAGCGGGGCAAGGGGTACGGATTTTTACTGGTGCAGTTGTGCCAGATTGCTGCGATACGGTTATTATGCAAGAGAATACAAACTTTGCAGATATCAGAGCGACCGTTGATAAATCTCGACCATATAACATCACGCTCACGCAAACGGCCAAAGTTGACAATAATATTCGCTCACAAGGTGAGGAGATTGAGTCTGGTGAAGCCGTTTTAAAAATTGGCAAGCGCCTGAATCCTGCAGATATTAGCTTACTTGCGAACCTTGGTGTTAGCCAAGTTGATGTGTATCAGCCGCTCGTCGTCGGTGTGCTGGCAACAGGTGATGAACTTGTAGCTATTGGTAATGAGCTGCAAAGCCTCGCTCAAATATATAACTCCAATACCCCAACATTCAAAAGCCTGCTATCAGATCTGCCTATCACTATTCGTGATTATGGCATTATCCCTGATAACTTAGAGCAGACAACGATCGCGATCAATGAGGCCATGCAAGACTGTAATGTACTGGTTTCTACTGCAGGTGTGTCAGTTGGTGATTATGATTTTTTAACCACTGTAATTGAAACGTTAGGTCAGATTAACCATTATAAAGTGGCGATGAAGCCTGGTAAGCCTTTTGTATTTGGTGAGTTGAACAAAAACCTCGATAAGCCAGTATTGTATTTTGGCCTACCAGGTAACCCGCTCTCTACGGTTGTGGGTACGCTACAGTTTGTGATACCTGCATTATGGCAAATGTCAGGTGCTAGCGTATCAGAGCAACCGATGCCACTAACTATCAAAGCCAAACTCACCAGTGACATTAGAAAATCTCCCGGCCGCAAAGACTTTCAGCGCGGCGTATTGTCACGTGACGAGACAGGTCATTATCAAGTTGAGTGCTTCTCAAGGCAGCAGTCACATAGAATCAAGCAGCTGAGCCGCGCCAACTGTTTTATTGTGTTGGACAAAGACAGTGGTAATGTAGCAGCTGGTCATGACGTCGTTGTACAACCGTTTCCTTGGCTACATCGCTAATTCACCGTTTGCCAATTTATTGTAAGGTGGTCGCACAAAACTAAAAAGCAATCCTATAACCTTACACTGGTATGCTAAACACGAATAACAAAGTAGTGCTTATAGTAAGCAGTACTGATGGCAGTAACATATGATTGATGACAACATAGATGACAAACATAAAATAGATAGCCCACAACTGTATTCACCGAGCTTAGCACCTGCATTATCTGATAGCTACATAGAGCGTTCGTCAGTTGTGCCTACTGAACAAATGAGTGAATATCACCAGCCGTTGACCGATGGGTTTTCACGCCGGTTGACTTATTTGCGCTTGTCGATTACTGACTTCTGTAATTTTCGTTGCGAATATTGCTTACCAAATGGCTATCAAGGTAAGCGCCCTGATGATGAGCTGAGTATCTCTGAAATTGCGACCTTGGTACGCGGCTTTGCCCAAGTAGGGACTAAGAAAGTTAGAATCACGGGTGGTGAGCCTTCTATTCGTCGTGATGTTGTCGAAATTATCAAAACGATTAAACAAACGGACGGTATTGAGACGGTTGCGATGACCAGTAACGGCTATAAATTAGGTAAACATATAGCTAACTGGCAAGCTGCTGGACTCGATCAGCTTAATATCAGTATGGACAGCTTCGATGCCGCTACTTTTCACAAGATGACAGGCTTTGATACCTTGCCGCAAATATTGGCTGACATGGATACATTGCTAGAAACAACTGATATTAAACTGAAAATAAATAGTGTCCTAATGGCAGAGACTGCCTTTGAGAACTTAATCACGGCGATTGACTATGTCAAAGACAGACAAGTGACCTATCGCTTTATTGAATTTATGCAGACCAGTGACAATAGCGATTTGTTTTTTGCTCAGCATGCTCAATCTGATATTATCACTGATTATTTGTTAGAGAATGGTTGGCAGCCGCACGAGCGCGGTAGTGCCGATGGGCCAGCAGTAGAGTACAGCCATCCCGAGTATGTCGGTCGTATCGGTATGATTGCGCCATATGCGGCGCACTTCTGTGATACTTGTAATCGCCTGCGGGTAAGTAGCCAGGGCAAGGTGCATTTGTGTCTATTTGATCAAGGCAACTATGATATCCGTCCATACTTACAGCAAGACGATATCCAAGGACTGGTGAACACTTTACATAGCTTTATGCCAATTAAGCCTGAGCACCATCATTTGCATGATTCTAATAGTGGCATCATGCACAATCTGTCGATCATCGGCGGCTAAGATATTTTGAGCCTGCAATCATTTTCTAACATAGCTTTTTTGATACAACGCATCTTGAATATCATTACAAAATAACACCTATAAAGGATTATCTATGAGTAAGCCTGCTGCACAATTTACACCACTTAATATCGCTGTATTGACCGTTTCTGATAGCCGGACGCTGGCAGAGGATACGTCAGGCCAGTACTTAGTAGATAGCTTGACCGAAGCAGGGCATCACTTGGCAGATCGTCAATTAATCACCGACGATATTTACCAGATTCGCGCAGTCATTAGTGGTTGGATTGCTAGTCCAGACGTTCATGCGGTTATTACAACTGGCGGTACAGGGTTCTTTATCAGAGATAGCATGCCAGAAGCTGTGAGTGTACTGTTTGATAAGTCGATTGATGGTTTTGGTGAAATGTTCCGTCTAGTCTCAAAAGATGAGATCGGTATGTCTACCGTACAATCGCGAGCAGTTGCTGGCATGGCTAATGGTACGGGTATATTCTGTTTACCAGGCTCTTCTGGTGCGTGCCGTACTGGTTGGGAAAATATCCTAAAAGATCAGTTTGATAGTCGTACTCGTCCGTGTAACTTCGTGCCGCATTTTTTGGTACAAAATCCCAATCATACTTAAGCCACGATTGAGCTATGAGTGATATACAATTGAGTTTGATGGTAAAGGTATAATGACACAGCGCTCAAATACTTTGGATAATTTGGCCAGTTTAGCCGGTGTGGTTATCTTGGCAGGCGGGGCATCGAGACGTATGGGAACGGCTAAGGCAATGTTGACGCTACCGTCAGGTGAGCAGCTGCTAGACTATCATGTTCGTCATGCGAGCAAGTTAAATACTCCTATATTGATTGCAGATAATGGGCGTGGTTTTCAAGTTGGTTCAGATATAAATCTAGAGAACCCTAATTTGCCTGTTATACATATTAGTGATTACGGTTCTGATTCTGATAAGCAGATCGATACTGGCGGCGCATTGGTCGCTATCGAATCAGCCTTACAAACATTGGTCGGTTTGAATGATTCAGGCGCATCAAAAAACGTACAAGTATCGTGGTTACTGGTTATCAGCTGCGATAGCCTAATACCAGCAACTGACTTGTGGCAGAAATTACAATGTGAAAAGAGCCTTGCCGCCGATGAGAAAGTAATTTGCCTAAAAGACGACAGTCACCTATATCCATTGTTAGGGCTGTATCAGTTAAACATCGAACCTGATTTGAAGGTCTATATAGATAGCGGACAGCGTAAGGTGATGCAGTTTATTGAGCCGATTATGCAACCTGTACCATTTAGCAAAGTGTGGCAAAATCTAACCAACTTCAATACACCTGAAGATTTTAAGCAGGCATGTGCCGCTCTACAAAAATAAAAAAAATATCACATAAGAAAGGTTATATAAATGAGTGACAGCGTTCAGATAAATCAGCAATCTACTTTATCTCACTTAGACAGTGATGGTGATATTACCATGGTTGATGTCAGTGGTAAGACAGCAACGACGCGAGAATCTAATGCTACTGGTCAGGTACGCTTTCCCAGTGAGATTTATGCGAAGATTAAAGCAGCTGATGGAATGACTAAAAAAGGCAGCATCACACAAACAGCTCATATCGCTGGTATTATGGCGGCCAAACGCACTCATGACCTTATACCGCTTTGTCATCCACTACCACTAGATAAGATCGGTTTAAGCTTTGAGTATAACGATGCGCTCAGTAGTGTCATGGTCAGTGCGGTGGTCAAAGTCACGCATAAGACAGGGGTCGAGATGGAGGCGTTGACAGCGGTTAGCGTTGCTTGCTTAACTATCTATGATATGACCAAAGCGCTATCGCATGACATCGTTATAGATGATATTCATCTGGTGAAAAAGACAGGTGGCAAGTCAGATTATAGTCATGCTTAAAGTGACAAAGTTGTAGAGTGTGTCATCAGTCAATCAATCAATTAATCAATAAAAATATGCTAAATGCCAAGCAAGGAAGATTGCATAAGAGGGAGAGTTTTATGAGTGTTATCGATATGACAGCTGATATCGAATCAACAATGAATATCAATGTCATGTATTTTGCCAGTTTGGCTGACGAGGCCAAGTGTCAGCAAGAGACAGTTAGCGTACAGCAGGATACGTCACTAACTGAACTATACAAACAGCTTAACCAAAAGCATCGCTTTAGCCGTTTGCAGTCAGAGCTACGCGTTGCAGTAAATGACTACTTTGCTAAATGGACTGACCAGATAAATGATGGTGATAGCGTGGTTTTTATTACCCCAGTCGCTGGTGGTTAAATGAGACTGATTAATAAGCTATAAAGCCAGAACCAATATAAGTAGAGCAAGCAGAGAAAATACATGACCGATAATGTCCACGACCACTCAATGACCATCAAACGTAGTGCTGACGAAGCTTACCTTATCGCCGAGCGTGATGGTTTTGCGCTACTAGATATTGCTATAGATGAGGATAGGCTTAAAAGCACGTTAGATAATGACAGCTGCGGTGCGTTTGTCTGCTTTGAAGGGCGAGTGCGCAACCATAATAATGCCACCAGCGTTGATCGCCTTACCTATTATGGTTATGAAGGTTTGGCAATCAATCAGGGCCGTGCCATTATAGAGGAGGCCAAAAAGCGTTTTGAAATTACGCATGCTATTGCGATACATCGAATTGGTGCTCTAGAAATTGGTGATGTGGCTGTGTGGGTTGGAGTAGTGTCAGCGCACCGTTATCCAGCATTTGATGCTTGTCGTTGGATATTAGATACCATCAAAGCGGATATTCCTGTATGGAAGCAAGAATACTACGAAGACGATTCGTCTAAATGGCTTAGCAATAATGGTTAAGTCATCAGTTATTGTCTGTGTATCTGCTTGTCTACTATTGTTGCTAAATGCTTGTACGCAAGACAAAGACGCTAATACGCCGCTTGCTGATGATATCACTGAGCAACCTCACACATTGCGTATCGCTGCGGCTGCTAACTTATCTGATGTACTACCTCATATTATTGATAGCTATCAGACTGATAACAGCTCGTCTTCCCAAAATATTTTAGGTATCTCAAATATTGAAGTTACTTATGCCTCTTCTGGTAAGTTATATGCGCAAATTAAAGCAGGGGCACCTTATGATATATTTTTGTCTGCCAATCAAGATTTTCCTGCTAAATTGGCTGATAAAAATTCAGCTGGTACTACTAATGAAGAGCGTAAACTAACCAAGCCTTTTACGTATACCAGAGGTCAATTAGCGCTCTATAGTGTCACCAAACCTTTAAATAATTTTACGCCAACATCGCTAGGTGATGTGTTTACCAGTGCTGACTTTACTCAGGACAGCAAAGTAGCTATCGCTAACCCTGACCTTGCTCCTTATGGCGCCTCTGCAAAAGCCTATCTGCAATCACAGAATATATATGATAAGTTGAATGCTCAAAAAATTTTGATACAGTCAGAGAATATCGGTCAAGCATTTCAATATGCGCATACGGGTAGTGTGGACTATGGTTTTGTCGCACAGTCTCAGCTTGTTGCGATTAAAGCCAAGCCTGAGCAATTTATTACTTTGCTGCCAACGTCTTATCCAGCTATCTTACAAGATGGGATAATCGTTCATAACACTGATCAAGCAGCAGACTTCACCGACTACCTGCGCTCAAAAGCAGGGCAGCAGCACTTCTTACAAGCAGGCTATCTGGCCGTCCAGTAATACGTTAGACTAACCCCTCTCATCATAGAACGAGCAGTGACATTATATGATTGACCAGTCTCTTATGTCAGATATGCTCAGTCCATTTTGGGTGAGCATCAAGCTAGCTTGTGTGACCACTTTATGTCTATTACTATTTGCGACGCCTATCGCTTATTGGTTGGCTAAGCCGAGTCGCATAAAAGCAATAGTACGTCTTAAGGTACTGCTCATGGGCATCATTGCGATGCCTCTGGTACTACCACCCACCGTGATTGGTTTTTATCTATTGTTACTGCTCAGTCCTAGCATGGGCATCGGTAAATGGTTGAGCGAGCATAACATCAGCCCGTTGATTTTTACCTTTGAAGGTCTGGTCATCGGTTCTATTATTTACTCATTGCCTTTTTACATACAACCCGTGTATGCACAGTTTTTACGTATTCCGAAAAGTGTCACGGAGGTTGCTCATCTGTTAGAACCAAGCCGTATGCGACGGTTTGTGAAAGTGGCTTTACCGCAAGCGCGCATAGGTATTATTTTGGGCAGTTTGGTAAGCTTTGCTCATACGATCGGAGAGTTTGGTGTTGTACTGATGATAGGAGGCAGCATCTCAGGCGAAACTAAGGTGGTATCGATTGCGATATATGAGCAAGTAGAGGCGCTCAACTATGAGGCAGCGCACATGATGTCTGGTGTTTTAATTATTATAGGTATAGTGATGGTGGCGTTGATCGCTAGTGTGAGCCGAATCAGTCAACGTTCATAGGGCTAAAATATTTGCATACAAGTTAAGTGTTAGATAGCGCAGCAGCTATATAGATGAGACTTAAACAAAGTCTATAGACACAAAAAAACCTCAAACAATCTAATGCTTGAGGCGAAACTTGCTTAAACTCGTAAGTTTAAATTCGTTTTAAATATGGCGCAGCGGACGGGACTCGAACCCGCGACCCCCGGCGTGACAGGCTAGAACCACTAAACTTTATAAATCGTTATTAAGTTATATTAACCTATAAAAACATACATATCAATATCTTAAGTCAATAAATAGCTATGACGTTTGGCGCAATTTAAGACATTTTACGTGAGCTATATTCCATATTTTGGTCACTAAAAATGTTTAATTATTGCACATTAGAATTCGAAAAAAGCATAGTAATTATACATGTTTTTTTTGCGTTTATTATTTAGATTAACGTTTTTAGATTATTATCTATTAGATATATCTGGAAAATTAGCTTCTAAAGTTTAAGGAATGGTCTATCCAGTTCAACCACCAAGCCACCCTTTATCCAAACCATAATCTATCCATTTTACCTTTATCTGATCGGTAATATTCGCGTTAGGATAAGTAAATACAGTACCGCCAAGATAAAGCTCATCTCCGATTTTATACGGTTTTTCTTCAAAGGTCAGAATCTCTGTATCCGCATCCCAAGAAAAAGAAGTGTCCTCCATTGCCAGTAAATAAGTGTTGTCTTTAGTCGTTACCTCTTCAGTGTTCCTAGCTAAAGCAAGACAGTTATCCACACTTAATATCTGCCTATCTACTAGCTAACTCTCATCTTTATACTTTCTTTATATCCTGCCTATTTATCTTAATAACACTTTTATACTTCTCTCAGCATACTAATGACATTATCCAATGAGCAGCAAGGTCTTAGTAATCTTGCGGCAATTAATTGACTGATCTTGGTGTTAGGAGAGTGCTATGGAAGTATTTTCAGGGCTTATCGCCCTAGGTTTATTTGTCTATTTGCTATACGTACTGATTAAACCGGAGGCGTTCTAATGACCATCCAGGCTTTATCTCAGTTGATTATTTATCTTCTCATTTTATTTACTTTGGGCTATTTTTTATCCGGTTATATCATGCAGCGTATGCAAGCACCGATATCTCGTCTTGAATCTCGTGGTTTTACGGCACTTGGCATGCTTGGGCGGGATGCAAAAGGTAATGTTGCATCTGGGATGAATTGGAAACAGTATGCCTTAGCTATTGTCTGGTTCAACATCCTTGGCTTTTTGGCACTATTTATCTTGCAACTGGCGCAAGGTAATTTGCCGCTCAATCCACAAGCAATGACAGGAGTCACTTGGGACTTGGCTATGAACACGGCCATCAGTTTTATGACCAATACCAACTGGCAGGCTTATGGCGGTGAGAGCACGATGAGCTATCTCACGCAAATGATGGGTATGTCGCTACAAAACTTTTTATCTGCAGCAACAGGTATTGCCGTCGCTTTTGCCTTGATGCGTGGCTTGATATTTAAGAAAAGCGCTCACCTTGGTAATGCGTGGGTCGATTTATGGCGCTGTAATATTTATATCCTATTACCGATAGCGACAATCATCGCGCTTCTATTAATGAGTCAAGGTGTTGTACAAACCTTATCGACCTATATGGACGTGCAAACCCTTCAAGGTGATACCCAAACTATCGCCTTAGGACCAGTCGCGTCACAAGAAGCGATTAAAATGTTAGGTACTAACGGCGGTGGTTTCTTTAACGCTAACTCTGCCCACCCGTTTGAAAATCCAACGCCTTTTTCTAATTTAATTCAGATGCTCGCTATTTTTCTTATTCCTACTTCACTGTGTTTTTGTCTCGGTAAGATGAGCGGCAACCTGAAGCAAGGGGTGGCGATATTAGCAGCCATGACCGTATTGTTTGTCGGTATGTATTCATTAACGGTGAGCAGCGAGCTTACTGGTAATCCTTGGTTAACGTCACAAGTGTCAGGGCTAACCGCTGCTGATGTCAGTGGAAATATGGAAGGTAAAGAAGTGCGCTTTGGTATTGTGGCTTCATCGTTATTTGCCACTATTACTACTGCAGCATCATGTGGTGCGGTAAATGCGATGCATGACTCATTTACGCCCATGGGCGGCTTTGGTTTGATGTTGCAGATGCAGTTAGGTGAAGTGGTATTTGGCGGTGTCGGAGCCGGACTGTACGGCATGTTGCTCTTTGCAATATTGGCGGTATTCGTATCAGGACTCATGATTGGACGGACACCAGAATATCTTGGTAAAAAGATTGAACCATTTGAGATGAAAATGGTTGTATTAGCATTACTTGCAGCACCCACTATGGTGCTAATGGGAACGGCGATTAGTGTGATGACTACGAATGGTCAAGCAGGGATTTTTAATCCTAGCGCCCATGGTTTCAGTGAAGTGCTGTATGCCTTTAGCTCTGCTGCCAATAATAATGGTTCTGCTTTTGCAGGGTTGGGGGCCAATTCGGTCTTTTATAACTCCATGCTTGGGCTTGCGATGGTGGTTGGGCGTTTTGGGGTCATCATTCCAGTACTGGCTTTGGCAGGATCGTTGGCGAAAAAACCAAGACTTGAAGTCAATAGCGGTACTTTACCGACGACCACGCCATTATTTGTGGGTCTATTAGTCGGAACTGTGCTGATGATTGGCGCATTGACTTTCATTCCTGCGTTAGCGCTTGGACCTATTGTAGAGCATATATGGATGATGAAAGGTTAGCCGCTGCCTATTTGTCTAGACTTCAGCAAATTTGCCAAAGTCGATAGATTTGATAATTTGATAAATAGGCACTTACCTTTTTAGTGGTGAATTGCTCCCTTTTTATGATTATGTTAGGAATAAAAACCATGAATGTTTCAGTAGATTCTAATAATAAAGACTTAGATGTGCCGCCTCAACAAGAGCCTGATAACTCTGATTTGCCCGAAAAACCTTCACAAGGTCTGTTAGATCCGGCACTGATTAAACCGGCGCTAAAAGATGCGCTACTCAAGCTTGATCCTCGCGTTCAGTGGCGTAATCCCGTGATGTTCGTCGTTTATATCGGTTCATGGTTGACGACCATATTAGCCATTAACATGTTAATTCAGAGTCAAACTGGACTGATCTTTACCTTGTTAATCACGTTTTGGCTATGGTTTACCTTATTATTTGCCAACTTTGCTGAAGCGTTAGCAGAAGGTCGCAGTAAAGCGCAAGCATCGAGTCTTAAGCAGGCACGTCAAGATGTGCAAGCGCGTAAGCTTGCTAGTAGCGACCGATTATCCGCCGCTACTATGGTACAGGCGACGGAGCTCAATCAAGACGATATTGTATTAGTGCAAATGGGAGAAATCATTCCGGCGGATGGTGAGGTGATAGAAGGTCTTGCTTCAGTCGATGAATCAGCCATTACTGGTGAATCCGCTCCTGTAATCCGTGAAAGTGGCGGTGATTTTAACGCAGTCACTGGCGGTACTAAGGTCTTGTCTGACTGGCTGATTATTCGTATCACCCAAGCGCCGGGGCAAGGATTTTTGGATCGTATGATTGCCTTGGTAGAAGGTGCCAAACGTACTAAAACGCCTAATGAGATTGCACTGACTATTTTGCTTATTGCATTAACCCTGATATTTCTAATGGTTTGCGTCACCCTGTTGCCATTCTCTCAGTTTGCAGTGCTCGCATCAGGTCAAGGCGAACCCATCTCTATTGTTATTTTAGTCGCATTACTGGTCTGCCTGATCCCGACAACGATTGGCGGTTTATTATCGGCTATTGGGGTAGCAGGTATGAGCCGTATGATGCAAGCCAATGTCATTGCGACCTCTGGACGTGCGGTAGAAGCTGCTGGCGATGTCGATGTGCTATTGCTCGATAAGACCGGCACTATTACTTATGGTAACCGTCAAGCTTCTTTATTTCTGCCATCGAATGGTATCAACGAGAACTTGCTAGCTGAAGTGGCATTGATTAGCTCGCTAACCGATGAGACGCCCGAAGGTCGCAGTATCGTCAAACTGGCACAAAGCCGTTTTGATATCGATGAGAATATCTGGAAATCAAAGCCATCTGAAAATATCGAATTTACGGCACAAACTCGAATGAGTGGTACCAATATTGAGCAACGCCGCATCCGTAAGGGCGCTTATGACGCCATTGTAAATTGGGTGACAGAACAAGGTGGTACGCTGCCTAATAATCTAGAGCAACAAGTAGAAGAAGTTGCTCGCCGTGGTAGTACACCACTGTTAGTTGCAGACGGTCAGCAGATATTAGGCGTTATTGAGCTCAAAGACGTGGTGAAATCTGGTATCAAAGAGCGCTTTGCTGAATTGCGAAAAATCGGTATTACTACCGTGATGATTACTGGTGACAATCCTTTAACCGCTGCTGCTATCGCTGCTGAAGCTGGGGTTGATGACTTTATGGCGGAGGCTACCCCAGAACAAAAACTTGAGCTGATTCGTAGTTATCAGCGCCAAGGTAAGCTGGTGGCGATGACTGGTGACGGTACCAATGACGCGCCAGCACTTGCTCAAGCTGATGTTGCCGTCGCTATGAATAGTGGGACTCAAGCGGCCAAAGAAGCGGCGAACATGGTGGATTTGGACTCAAACCCGACCAAGCTTATTGAAGTGGTGCAAACCGGTAAGCAAATGTTGATGACCCGTGGGGCGCTGACGACTTTTAGCTTGGCTAATGACGTCGCTAAATACTTTGCGATTATTCCAGCAGCTTTTGCTGGTACTTATCCCGCCTTAAACGTTTTAAATATTATGCATTTGGGCAGCCCAAAGAGCGCTATTTTATCAGCGGTTATTTTTAATGCTTTAATCATTGTATTTCTAATTCCACTAGCGCTGCGAGGCGTCAAGTATCGTCCAAACTCTGCTATTAACCTATTGCGCCGGAACCTCTTGATATATGGATTGGGCGGACTACTGCTACCGTTTGTGGGAATAAAGGTTATCGATATGCTCATTAACGTATTGCAATTGGTCTAATCATTCATAAGGAATATTACTATGTACACTCATTCTCATCCAGATACTGACTCCAAGCCATCACTACAAGATGCAACAGGTAGCAGCAACACACTAGATAACGCTGCTACTTATATGCCAATGCTCAAACCTGCTGTATTACTATTTATACTATTAGGTATCATTTTAGGTTTATGCTATCCATTACTAATGACGGGCGTCGGGCAAGTGACTATGCCCAATCAGGCAAATGGTAGCTTAATAGAAAAAGAGGGGCAGCTGGTTGGCTCTGCGCTTATCGGTCAACAGTTTGACCAACCACAATATATATGGACACGACCTTCTGCTGCGGGTGAAGGTTATGATGCCACCCAATCTTCAGGTAGTAATTTGGGACCTTTAAATCTTGAACTTGCCAGCAATGTTGAGGCGCAAGTGCAAAAGCTTAAGGCGGCTGATCCACAGAATAAAGCGCCGATTCCGATTGATTTGGTGACCATGTCGGGAAGTGGCTTGGATCCACATATCTCACCTGCGGCGGCACAGTGGCAAGCCAATAGAGTGGCAAGTATACGCGGGATAAGTATCGAACAAGTACAAAAAGCGATCAATGATAATACCGATAGTAAGCAGTTTAATGTCTTTGGCGAGCCGCGTGTCAATGTGCTGGCAGTTAACTTAACTTTAGACGAGATATCTACTCTCCCAGTTAAATAGTAAGACAGTATTAAACAACACTACCGGATTAACCAAAAGCCGCCACTTTAATTTACTTTTATTTAAGAGCTATCGAGGGTCATAATGAATATTAACCGCCCTAGCCCAGATGCGTTATTGCAGCAAATCAAGCAGCAAGAGTATACGGTCAATAGAGGTAAATTAAAGATATTTTTTGGAGCGTCGGCCGGGGTTGGTAAAACGTATGACATGCTGACCTCTGCCCACCAAGCACAAGCGCATGGACGTAATGTATTGGTTGGTATTGTAGAGACCCATGGCCGCAGTGAGACAGCAGCACTGGTACAAGGGCTATCAGTATTGCCGCTACGCGAGATTGAATATCGTGGACAGATGCTACAAGAGTTTGACATTGATGCCGCTCTCGCCAGTCATCCAGATATTTTGCTGGTTGATGAGTTGGCACATAGTAATATTCCAGGATCTCGCCATCCTAAACGTTGGCACGATGTTGAAGAGTTACTAAAAGCAGGTATCAGTGTTTACACGACCCTAAACGTTCAGCATTTAGAAAGCTTAAATGATGTTGTCAATCAAATTACTGGAGTCGTGGTTCAAGAAACCTTGCCCGACTGGTTTTTTGATCAGGCAAATGAAGTGGTATTGGTTGATTTACCGCCAGATGAATTATTGGCGCGTCTTCACGAAGGTAAAGTATACATTCCAAGCCAAGCCAAGCACGCTATTAATAACTTCTTTCGTAAAGGTAATTTGATCGCGCTGCGAGAGCTGGCATTACGCCGAACCGCAGACTTGGTCGATGCCGATATGCAAGATTATCGTAACCAAGCTCGAATTTCACCTATTTGGAATACCGCAGATCAGCTATTGGTAGGAATCAGTACGGGGGCAAACAGTGAACGCCTCATTCGTCATGCTGCTAGGCTGGCCAGTAGTCTACATTCACAGTGGTATGTGGTACATGTCGATACGCCACGCGGTTTAAATCGTTCAGTTAATAATAAGCAGAAAGTTTTGGAGGCATTGCGTTTAGCGGATGATTTGGGTGCAAAAACTGAAGTGATTAGTGCCATTACTGTGGCAGAGGGTTTGGCCAGCTATGCCCATCAATTCAATATTGGCCGTATTATTATTGGACAAAACCATGCTAACCGCTCTAGACCGTATCACTGGGGTCAGTCGCTGGTCAAGCTCATCTCACAGCAAGACGTTAATTTAGATTTGATATTGGTTAATCAAACTAAGCAGTTAAGCAAAACTATTAATGAGCGTCAATTACCGTCTTGGAACGTGGCAGAATTATCATCGGTAGATAACCGTAATGGTTATCTCATGGCAATTTTGGGATGCGGATTAGTAACCGTTACCTTAGTGGCTCTCACGCGCTGGTTTGATTTAGCCAACGTAGTCATGCTGTACTTGTTAGTGATTGTTTTTATCTCAGTACGCTTTGGACGCGCGCCTGGTATATTAGCTGCTTTTTTAAGTGTGTTAAGTTTTGATTTATTTTTTGTTGAACCTAAGCTGTCATTTAATGTCAGTGATGTCCAATACTTAGTCACCTTTGCCGTTATGCTTATCGTCTCTTTAATCATTAACAACCTAGCAGTTGGCCTGCGATTTCAGGCACAAGCTGCCCGTAAACGTGAACAACAGGCCATATCCATGAGCTATCTTGCTCAAAGCCTAAGTGCTGCTCGTAAAAACAATGACATCATCAGCCAAGCTGCAGCATGGCTAACACAGCATATTGCTAGCACTGCAATTATAGTGATGCCAGACGTGGAAAATAAACTGGTCGTTATGACTGACTGTACGATACCTGCAGAATTCAACTGGGTTGTCACCCGATGGGTATTTGATCATAACGAAAGCGCGGGACTAGGAACTAATACACTCACCGCCAATACGATGCACTATCGGGCACTCGCTACATCAAATCAGGTGCTCGGTGTTTTAGCACTGATGCCTACAGATAGTGAGAGTTTCAATCAACCCGAACAACAAAGAACCCTTGATATGGCCATTGCCCAAATAACGCTAGCCTTAGAGCGGGTATATTACGCAAAAGTGGCTCAAACCGCGCTCATAAAGGTAGAATCAGAGCGGCTGCGTGGGACTTTATTATCGGCCCTGTCTCATGATATCCGAACGCCAATAACGGTATTATCTGGTTTAGCATCTTCTCTTGCTATCCAGAGTTTAACGGCAAGTGAGCAGAAGCAACTGGCAGTCGATATTGAGCAGCAAGCAAACGTCATTCAGCGTTTAGTCATTAATATTTTAGATTACGTCTCGCTACAGTCTGGCGGCATGAAACTAAACAAGCAATGGGTGAGCTTAGAAGAAATCGTTGGTAGTAATATCCGTCAGCTTGAGCACTATTTAAAAGAGCGCCAGATAGAAATAGACATTCCCCATAATATTGACTTTATTTATACCGACGAATTGATTTTGTCGCGTATTTTAAATAACTTAATAACCAATGCAATCAATTATACCCTAGACAATGCCTGTATTTGCATCAAAGCAATGCTTGATAATAATCGGCAATACCTGATAACGGTGACAGACACAGGAGAAGGTCTACCTGTAGGTATGGAGACGCAAATATTTGAGCGCTTTATTCGAGGGAATTCGGAAGGTACTACAACGGGATTGGGTTTAGGCTTAGCTTTGAGCAGAGATTTAGTTGAGCATCTGGGTGGCACGTTAAGCGCTAATAATATACAACCTCACGGTGCACAATTTATTATAACGCTACCTTGGCAACCTTTGCCTGAACAAGATTTATTGAGTGACGACTTTATAGCAAGCAGCCCAAACATTGATTCAGCAAACTTAGCACGATAAGTGCTATATCATAAGGTTAATACTAATAGCGAAAAACACACTAATGAAGACCATACTAATTATCGAAGATGAAGCCCATATTGCGCGATTTATTAAAACAGCGATGGAGCAAGAAGGCTATCAAGTTTATATCGCTGATAGCTCGCACAGGGGCTTAATAGAAGCTGCGACGCGCCGTCCTGATTTACTTATATTAGATCTTGGCTTACCTGACGGTGATGGCTGTGACGTCATTGCAGATATTAGGACGTGGTCCTCATTACCTATTTTAGTATTATCAGCTCGCAGTGATGAACAGGATAAAATAAAAGCGCTCAATTTAGGTGCGGATGATTATTTAGTGAAACCTTTTAGTATGGGCGAATTGGTTGCGCGTGTTAATGCACATATGCGCCGCTGGCAGGTTGGCTACGAAGCACCTAGTCAGATAGAGCTTGGCAATGTCAGCATCGATCTCACGCAGAGACAAGTCAAGAAAAATGGTAAAGACGTCCATTTAACACCTATTGAGTATCGCTTGCTGACTGTCCTGATCCGTTATGCGGAAAAAGTACTGACCCATAAACAACTGCTTAATGAAGTTTGGGGTAAAGGTCATAACCATCAAGAACATTATGTTCGCATATTTATGTCAAATTTACGCCAGAAACTAGAAGATAATCCTTCTCGACCAAATTTCTTCTTAACCGAAATCGGTGTCGGCTACAAGCTACATATACCTAAAGACTGACAATACATGAATGTATTTAGTCTCCTAACTAGAATATTAAGCTGATGGTAAGATGCAAAAAAAAGAGGGAAATATCATGAACAAGCTCAATATGTCCGCCATAGCCATTGCTATATTGGTGCTGTTATCAGGTTGTGATAAATCAATAAAAGATCCCAATATAGTATTTTCAGAAAATAATAAAGATCCTATGAAAGAGCTTGAAATAACCTCAGCCGTCGATCCCCGTCAATTAAGTTATAAACAAACCTTTTATGTGCCCATTTATTCAGACATTTATATTGATAGGTACAATGAAAAAGTATTGCTATCGGCGACTTTGAGCATTCGTAATACCACATTAGAAAAATCACTATATATCAATAAAATTGATTACTACGGTACTAACGGAGAGCTAATAAAATCATATATCAAGAACTCAATTAAGCTGCCACCTATGGCAACCCTCAACTATATCGTTGAAAAAGAAGAAAATAAAGGGGGTCCTGGTGCAGACTTTATCATTGAGGTTGAAGCTTTAGATGATACGGTTAAACCAGTGATTGAGGCGGTAATGATTGGTAATTTTAATAATAAAGCTTTTGCTTTTAACACGCAAGGGACACCAGTTATGCACTGATAAAAAATCATTTTATATTCAATGTATATCGTTCGTTAACTCATAAGGTGGAACACAAAAATACATTTTAAAAGTGACCTTCTTTATCTTTAAATTGTCCATTTGATCAATAACGATTCATCTGATAGCTCTGTTCTAACCTGAACTTAGGCATGTTCAAAAGACTTCTTTATTTGAATATTACTAAAGATTGTAGCAATGTATCCATTAATAATACATCTGGCAGTAATTCAGGAATCCTTTGCTTGGTATGTGAAACCTTTAAGTTTGTTATGATTATTCACAGTACCTCGAGTCTTATCGATAAGCATTGAAAAATCTTTCTGACTAAGATAGTTTATTGGAGATTCATCTTCATTACCAAATATTTCGTTCCAAATAGCGCTACTATATTTGCCTTTAGCCTGTGATAACTCTCTAATTTCGGAATACATGACACCTGGTTTTGAAAGTGAAAGAATAGAAATCGCCCTAATATAATCCATATATATAAAGTCTATTACGTCTTGGTCAAACTTATCTTGAATTCTTTTTTTTACTCTGTTTATCTGTTCATCAGTTTTATTCTTTGTATCATGACCTTGAGATGTTGTATAACTTAGAATCACAGTATTTTCATTAGAAATATCATTTAGATCAAATATAGGAGAAAAACAGCCCCCGATGATTTCGTATAAACCGTCTTTAAATATGACAGAAATATTATGAATAGGTATGTCAACTCTGCTGCCAAAATAGTTAGGTACGTTTTTGAGATAGGTACTCTTATCACTACTAATATAGGCTTTGATCAGTACTTGATGAAGCCTACTGGCTAAAGGATGGAGTTTTACGATTGAGTTGCTATTTAAACTAATCGTTTTAGCAGATAGTTTCATATTACGCTACTTCCTTATTAATTCTGTCACCCATCATAATGAATACATAGTGACAAAATATTTGTATTGTCCTCACATTCCACTGCTTTATAGGTATAACAGAGTTTGCCCTATTTTGAATTCTTGTAACTTCAGTCTGACTAGCGAGTGAGAGCTCTACTCGGATCTGCCTTCGATTTTGGCAAAAATTCTCTTCTTGCTCATTATCCATATTTATTCTCTGTGAAATAGGTATATCTTTTAAAGCGTCGTTCCAATTATTCTGATCTTTTTCGGCAGCTTGTGCATAGTTGTAGTAGCTCAGTCGAATATCTTTTTTATAGACTAGTTTACGAATAACTTGAAGGTAGTTATAGAGGTCTACTGCGCAGTTAAATATAATAAAATTTTTATTATTTTGAGAGTGAGTAAGTGTATGATATATAAATTGATGGATATGTTTTTTGTCCTCACTCTCTAAGTAAAGGCTACGAAATTTTTCCGTCATTTGCATCATGATTCTTCTATCATCATCATATCTATCCTTAACAGGTAATAAGCCTCCTTTATTATTGATATCAAACAACCTAGGGTTGCCTTTCCTAGTTTGAAACTCTAAATCGTCTCTTAGTCGCTTTGCATTACGATGCCATGTTTCAACAGTTTCTTGACTGACATCATAGATATGCATGAGGTTCTCATAATCACCTTTCTGAGTATAAGCTTCAAGAACTTGATGTACTTCATCGAAAGAATATTTCTTAACTTTTACAATTTTTTCATCAAAATCATCATTCAGTATTTTACTGTGCATAGGTTTCGGAAAATAAGGCAGTTTAAGCTTATCAATGAGATATTCATTTAGTCTTAAATGCATATTTTCAGTTTCAAATTTTTGTCTTCTCGGTATTTTTAGTATCTGATTGTGCTTCATAGCTAGTTTAAAATTGGTCTGCCATAATAATAATCCCACCTGAATGTCCGTAAAATGTACATATGATGAAAATGTTGTACTAGGGGTAGCGTGGCCTGCTATTCCTGCCAAAGCATATATTTTCTTGTACGCAAGATTCGTTTCGAAATGATTGATGATGCTAGCAGCTTGAGCTGATTCGTAGGGTAGCAAGCCTTTTAAAAACGTTGCACCTGGATGGCCATTAAATTGATAGTCTTTATCGTATAAAAATGACATTAACTGAAAATTAGTTAGACAACTATGACGTAGATGATGTGTAGTAAGATAGCTTAAGCCAGTAACCTCTTTTATAAGATGTGTAAGCATTTTTGATATTGTTTGAGCGTTGTAAGACATGCCATCTTGGCTGGCTATAAGCGTTTGACCTTTATCGCCTGAACGTTTGATGTAAATACGCTTAATTAACTTAATATCAGACTCTGTTAAGAGTTGTGCAAGTAATACACGACGTAAAGCAGAGAGGCTTTTATTGTTTCCAAACTTATTATTTCTAATCTCTAGATAATTCTGAGTTTCGGCTACATCACGCAATCTTATTTTAACTATTTCACCAATTCTCAGCCCGCACCGATGTCCTAATATTAACGCTAAGCTCAAAGCCTGTTTTTCATCTACATTTGTAGTAAGGCTATTAATCCTATCAAGGATAGCTTGGAACATCTGCTCTGATATATAACCAACTTTATGATGGGGTTTATCGCTTGTAATCAATGGAGCTATAGGTTCTATATGGTAGTGTTTAACCATGTATTGGTGTATTTCATTAATTAATGTAGCGACTGAATTCTTTGCTTTCGTGGTCTTACTGAGTTCAGTCATCTCACTGTATAGCGTTATAAAATCTTCTTCCTGATAACTTTGTAGGTTTGCATCTTGAGTAAGTGCTAGCCAGCGACTAGTGATGGTATTACTATAGGTTTGAACACTGCTTACTTTACAGGTACGTGCTTTCAATAATAGCCAGCCAACTATTGCCTTTTCTTGTAAAGAGCTTTGATCACTTTTTAATCGATTATAAATTTCATCTAGCTCTTTAATTAATTTCTTTTCAGATAATTTGGCATTATTTTCTTTAACGTCTTTCCTAAGTAACTTCGCTATCTCTACTACTAAGCAAGGACTACTTTCTACATGGCTATTACTATCCATGTTAGTCAAAACGCTATTAAATTCTTCTTGTTTCTGATTTTCATTATGTTGAATATTATAGATCAGAGACTGCCAATTGGAAGTTGGCAAGCTATAGGTGTTTTCTTTACCCGTTATAATGTACCAAGTATGTTCAGGGAGATCGAAGAGGAAGTGATTTTCTAGCACATAGACTGCACCCATCAAAAAACGTTTCAAACCAAGTTCTATATTATTTCCCTGATTTGCTTGTATTAGTTGTATGCTTTGATACCGTTTGTATATTGTGAGATTTCTATCACGATCAATAACGTTATTTTTCTGCTCTTTGATATAAGACTGAATAATATGAGCTGATAGTGGAGAAATAAAAACCTGTGCTTGATGTACTGCTTTTGACTCTTTATAAGTATTTGTATGATAAGCCTTGTCCTTAACGATCACAGTGATGGTTGGCAAACCTGAAATTTGTTCGATTTTTAAACGTTTCCCAATTATTTGATCTAATATCTCCTGTAGTACAGGAGCCTTTAGGATTGCACTGTGAAAGATTAGAGTGAATAAGATATCACTTACAGTTATATCAACAGTTTTTTTATTTTCTAAACCTTTAGCCCAGTTTAGATAAAAATCTAGTATACGCTTACCATCATTGAACCATTCTTGTGTACGAAAAGATTTGGCACGAGATGATTGAATGATAAGTTTAGGAAAACCTATATCAATATTTTTATCTTCTATTCGACTTTGACAGTATTTTACGGCGTGATTGTATGAGGTAGAATATCTCTTAACATCTTTAAAATATTTATTAGTAGATAAATTAGTATCAAACTTTAGCCACATCAGGTCAAACGCTCGCTGTTTATCTTCAGAAGCTGCAATTTTTGTCAGGTCGATGTGTTTGTCTATTAGTTCGCAAGCTAACGAAAAGCGCTTTTCTTCTAGTTTATCTCGTTTTTCTTCTCGTATCTTAATACCAGATTTTTTTTGACGTGCCATCCTTAGCGCTCCAATTGAAGGACTGTAAAACCAATACCTTTGATAAGCTCATCTAGTGTATTTGCAAACTCTCTAAGTTCAGATTGTTTCAAACCGCTAAAAGGGTCGTAAAAGCTGAATCCTAGTTCATCAGAATGTCCCATCCAAGCACTAATAACGTCATAACCAATGGGTCTTTCATTGAAGTCTGAGTTGTATGAATATTTGCCGATGTGTATATTTTTTAGCGAGCGTATAAAATGTCGATGCCAATTAAGAGGTAGCGATATATATTGTGACATGCGCTCTTTTATGAATGCTTTGTTTAACTTTAA
>NZ_JBQSVM010000023.1:0-49944 GCF_052376235.1 Psychrobacter sp. AOP7-A1-24
AAGGTGCCGCTAGTCGGTATGCAAATCTATAAAAAACATCTTTATTCAATCGTTTATTTAGCTAACTCGCTTAACCAAACACTCGCCACAATATCCAAAACATCCCTATCATCAAGAGAGCAATCACGAGCAGTCGTTTTAGCCAATAGGGCAGTAGAGATTTCTTATAGCCCAAGTCATTTAGCTGATTGTCGACACCATCTTGCAATCCCTTAAAACCTTGGTTTTTCTTGGTAGTCTTAACGCGATTTTTTACCAGTGGCCCAGGTTCATCTTCCTCTTGCTCTCTATCAAAACTGATGGCGCCATTCGGAATACCTTGTTTACTAGCGATCGTATTGAGTTTTTGTTGTTGCTTTACCTTTAGCTGGGTTTCATAAGCATCAATTCTGCTTTTGGCTTCATCCATGCTGATGTTTTCGTCTGCCGACAAAGTTTTAATAGCCATTACGAGGTTATTTTTTTCGATCATCATAATGACGTCTTTTGGCAACTTTGTATTGACCGATTTGTCACTAGGGTCGGGGTTAAACATGATTGTCCTTATTACGACATATAAGTTTGAATGAGTAGTGTGCTCATTATAACCATGTTAGATAAGCAATGTTCAAGCAAAAAAATACCGCGGCCACTATTGTGACGGCGGTATTTTATTATTTATCTTTATCAGCATTTCTACCAATATTTAATAAATTATAGATCTTTCCAACGTTGGATAGATTCTTTGATAACTTCTTTGGCTTCGCTCACGTCACCCCAAGATTCAACGACAGTGGTGCCCGCTTTTTTCAAGTCTTTGTAATGACTGAAATGGAACTCTAGTTGATTGATTAACTGCTTTGGTAGGTCTTCTAAGCTGTTGTAAGCATTGCCTGTGTCGCGATCGTCAGCAGGAACAACAACGATTTTGTCATCTACTTCGCCATCATCAACAAACTTCATTACACCGATAACTTTGGCTTTTAAGAAAATGCCAGTTGGCAGTGGCTGTTCAGTCAATAGCAATACGTCAAGCTCATCGCCATCTTCGTCAAGTGTTTGTGGAATGAAACCATAGTTACAAGGTTTGGCAAAAATCTGTGGGTCAATACGGTCAAGCTCAAATACGGCTAATTCGCGATTCCACTCAATTTTATGGCTGCTACCAGCTGGGATTTCTACTACTACGTTGATGATGCCGCCGTCTACGTCGCCTGCGTCCAAAATTTTATTAAAATCTGCCATAAAATGCTCCAATTTGCTTTTGTTTTAAATGTTTGAATAAGGGGCCGTGCTAGGGATACAGTAAGGATAGTTGCTGTGTCCGATTTGTACTGCATGCGATTATAGCAAGTTTGTACTGAATTTTCTCTTAATGCTTAAGTCTAAGCGTGCAAGATATTATGCAAAAAAAGATTATGCAGAGGTAGGCTCAAAACTCATTTGGGTGTGATTGCTCGCAACTCAATCAGTCCAGCATGGCGCTTGGCGATGTTATCAACAAGTTTTTGAGTGACTACATCATAGCTGAATGAATTACTCGTGTGCTGTTCGGTTTGCGCTTCTGGCTCTTTTTGCTCTGAATCTGTTTGCATGGCTACAAAGTCAGACAGCCGTAGCATTTGCATGCCTGCATAACCACAAGGATTGATAGCGTTAAATGAAGATAAGTCACAATTTAGATTAATGGCAATACCATGATAGCTAAAGCCATGCTTAATCTTGAAGCCTAGCGAGGCCATTTTTCCAAGCATAATTTTATTATCAAGAGATTTATTATCTGTAGTGGTGCTGTCGTCTGTTGCAGTATTGTCGGCATATAGGTAGACACCAGGGGCGTCACGGCGCGCATGCGCACTGATATTATCACTGTTAGATGGTGAGCTACGCAAACAGTCATTGATGACGTCTTCGATCGCTTGCTCAGCGTGTGAAACGAGATTGCGCACACTCCATTTGAGACTGTCCAAGTCAAATAACCAATAGATAACCAATTGCCCATGACCATGCCATGTCACCTGACCGCCGCGATCTGTCTTGATGATAGGCGTATCAGTACGCTGCAATATATGCTCTTCTTTGCCTGCCTGCCCAAGTGTGTAGACGTCGTTATGATCGACAATCCATAATTCATCAGGCGTACGCAGCCCTTGCTGCTTTTTTAGATCAATACGTTCGAGAGTACGTGCCAACATTGCATCGAGAGTAGGGACATAATCGGCCGTTGATAGAGATTTACTAATAAGCGTATCATTAAGAGGTTGTGTGTCATTTTGCATGAGAGTATCTGTCTTATTATTATCAAGGTGAAAATAAATAATGCTCATTGGTAGTGTAGCAGTTTTGGCGACTCTCGCCCAAAGTTATATGCTATCCCAATGTCTATAGAAGGTGTAAATACTAATAACATATAGCTTGGTAATGAGCGATGAAATAACAGGTATATAACAGCGCCAAGTGACTCATAGCGGTGCTACTAGTACAAACGCACTAGTTGACCAAAGGTACTGTTCATTGCTCAGTCGATGCGCTACATTAAAGTATGGTAAATGGAATCTGATGAAAATGTATGGTCAGAGCAGGTTATCAACGAGCGCACCCGACTAGACAGATAGAGCTTCTAACCAAATATAGTGCAGTGACTACAAACCTTATGACTATGACAAGGAAGGCAAATGACAGATAGTAACCAAAGCGCCCATGAGCAGGCAGTGACCGATACAGGTTTTGAGCTGCAGCGTGTGCCTGAAGCACTAAGTACGGCAACGACTATCGATGAGATGAAAGCACAGTTTTTGCGCTTGCAGATATTAAGTCGTACGCAACCAATCAATGATTGGGGCACTCGTGCAACGCAACTAGACAATCTAGAGGTAATGCTGAGTGATAATCAAGAAAGCTTTGCAAAAGCTATTAGCGCAGACTTTGGCTATCGTAGTCAGTCAGAGACACAGTTTGCTGAGATGTTTCCTAGCTTTACTGGTATTAGCCACGCCAAGAAACACGGCAAAAAGTGGATGAAAACACATCGTGCGCCTATTTCAGCATTATATATGCCAGCCCATAATGAAATTCAACCACAGCCATTGGGTGTGGTCGGTATTATGGTGCCTTGGAATTATCCCCTGTATTTGGCAATAGGGCCAATGATTGACGCGCTGACTGCGGGCAACCGAATCATGGTCAAGATGAGTGAGGCTGCACCGCAATTTGCTCAGGCATTCGCTGATGCCATTGCTCGTTATTTCTCACCAGATATGATTTGTGTGGTGCTCGGTGAAGTTGAAATTGCCGCCGCCTTTAGTGAGTTACCGTTTGATCATCTGCTATATACAGGATCGACTGCGGTAGGCAAAAAAGTGATGGCAGCAGCAGCGCCTAATTTGACACCAGTGACGCTTGAGCTTGGCGGCAAATCACCAGTAATTGTACTAGATGATGCCAATCTAGAATCTGTTGTCAATCGTGTAATGATGGGTAAGACGCTAAATGCTGGACAGACATGTATTGCGCCAGATTATGTCTTGATTCAACGTCAGTATCATGACCAATTCATTCAGCTAGCAAAAGAGTGGATGACCAAACACTATCCTAATATTGAAGAAAATCCAGACTATTCTCGCATCATTAATAGTGATCAGTTTAAACGGGTAAAAGGCTATTTAGATGCTTTAACAGATGGTGAGATGCATGCGCTAACTACCGCCGAGGCCAATATAGAGACTCGCCTCATGCCACCAGTCATCGTCAGCGAGCCTGCGCCTGATAGTGAACTCATGCAAAACGAGATTTTTGCTCCGATTTTGCCGCTGATGCATTATGAAACGCTTGATGATGCCATTTACTTTGTGAACTCGCGCCCACGGCCATTGGCGCTATATGTGTTCAGTGATAACTATAGCAGTATCGAAAACGTGCGCAACAACACGGTCTCAGGTGGTCTTTGTATCAACGAAGTTTTGATACATGTGGCTCAGCACGATTTGCCATTTGGTGGTGTGGGTGACTCTGGTACAGGTGCCTATCATGGTAAGGCTGGCTTTGAACGCCTCAGCCATATGAAGCCTGTATTTGTACAAACCAAACTTAATGGCCTTAATTTATTGTTGCCGCCGTATGGTGGATTGTTTAAAAAGGCGATGGCGTTGTTCTTGAAGTAAAGGTCTTTAAAATAACCGTTTTTGAAATAACGGTTCTTGAAGTAGACGTTTATTGTAGTTATGAAAGTAAGTAGTGACCTTTGTTAATCGATATCATAACAAATAGCACCCACCCAAATGGGTGCTATTTTTTTGTCTAAAACATTGATTGCTTAAATATGAATTTCTAAAGTTTAGTGCTATTTACCATAAGAGCGGTATCAAGATTGTCGTAAATTTATCTAGTGCATTAGTCGACAAATAAGCATTTGTCATCACTTCTAGAAGTCGTTACACTTTGTAGTAAGTCCAAACAACAGTAGATAGTAGCTGAATGGCTTATAGATAGCATTGGTAATATCATATAGCGACGTTTAGCCGTTTTTCTTTAGTTCTATTGTTTCAACAGTAATTTTATACCGATACAACATGATAATAGGAAAGCGCATGCGCCAATGGATTGCTTTAAGCTTACTGTGTATGAGCGCGTTACTACTGCCTGTATCGGCTTCTGCCGCGTGTGAGTCGCCGATTAAATTTGGGGCACTAACTTGGGAGAGTGGGCAGTTTACTTCCGGTGTGCTCAAATATATCGTAGAAGATGGGTACGGCTGTACGGTAGAAGAAGTGCCAGGAGCCGGTCCTGCACTTGATACCGCGTTATCACAGAACGACATTCAGGTCATTGGGGAGCAGTGGATTGGACGTTCGCCAATCATGGAAAAAGCTATTGAGCAAAATAAAGTGGCTGTCATTGGCGATACGCTAAAAGGCGGTGCAACTCAAGGTTGGTATGTTCCAAGGTACGTCTTGGAAGAGAACCCAGGACTGCGCAGCTATCAAGATTTACCTAAATATACTGAGCTATTTAAAGACCCTGAAGAGCCTAGTAAATCACGTTTTATGAACTGTCCATCTGGTTGGACCTGTGAGATTTTTAACACACGTTTGCTAAAAACCACTGGTTTAGACAGTCTCTTTAACAACGCACATCCTGGTACGGGTGCTGCTCTCGATGCTGAAATCGCTTCCGCTTTTGAACAGCATAAGCCACTGCTGTTCTACTACTGGCAACCCACTGGGCTAATGGCAAAATACGACCTTGCGCCATTAGAGTTTCCAGCTCATGAGGATGAATGTTGGCAAAACTTACTGCTCGCCGATGGTAAGATGGACTGTGTGTCAGGGTTTCCCGTATCACCCTTAGGTATTGCCGTTTCTACGCCATTTATCGAATCCAACCCTGAATTAGCAACTGTCTTTGAAAAGGTGCAATTTACCTCTGATGAGCTAAATAGTGCTATCTTGGAAATGAGCGAAAGTAAACGCACTGGCGACGAGCAAGCTATGGTATTTTTACGTGAAAACCCAGACGTTTGGCAAGCGTGGTTATCCGATGAAGCAGCAACTAATCTATCTACTAAGTTAGGCCTTAGCTCAACGGGTGCTATCGATACAGAGACAGCTGCATCAAACACCAATCAGTCAGCGCTATCATCAAGCTTTCCTTCATGGTCGCTTGAGACACCACTCAATAATGCTTTAGCAAGCGTCGTTCAAAACTATGGCGATGTATTCCGTACTATTAGTACGATGGCCCTTACTTATCTGCTACTACCTATTGAGCGGTTATTAACTGCTATTCCACCTTGGCTTATTATTGCATTTGTGACCGTACTTGGTTGGTTTGGTGTCCGCAAAATTTGGTTTGCGCTGGCATGTGGTGCAGGATTGTTTTTGATAGGTGCTTTTGGATTGTGGGGCGCACTGATCGATACTTTAGCGCTGCTTATCGTATCGGTACTGGTTACGGTTGTGATTGGTATTCCTATTGGTATCGCCATGTCAGGTAGCAAGCTACTACGTAAGCTAGTGACGCCAGTGCTAGATGTCATGCAGACGATGCCGAGTTTCGTCTATCTTATACCAGTGCTGATGCTGTTTGGTATTGGTAAAGTGCCTGCGTTATTTGCAACCGTCATTTATGCGCTGCCACCCTTGATTCGTTTGACATCATTAGGGATTGCGCAAGTTAACCATGAAATGGTTGAGGCAGGACGCTCTTTTGGTAGTACCCATCTACAGCTGCTTCTTTGGATTAAACTACCACAAGCATTGCCCAGTATTATGGCAGGTATCAATCAGGCCGTGATGATGTCGCTGGCTATGGTGGTATTGGCTTCAATGATTGGTGCTCCTGGGCTTGGGGAAGACGTACTGCAATCTATCCAAACGCTCAATATCGGTCAAGGCTTACAAGCAGGTACGGCTATCGTTATCATTGCCATTATTATCGACCGTATCACGCAAGCATTTGGTCAAGGTAAGCGTACCCGTCAAAAAACCATTGAAGCAGGTAGACGTCCGATTGGATAGAAGGTTATCTGATGGGATATGACTGAACTTATGTTAATCGACCACCGTCATAATAATAAAAACCACATGAACAATGAGAGCAATGAGAGCAATGATGAATCATATCCAATTAAAAAACATCAGTAAGATTTATAATGCCAATAGCACGCAAGCACAGTCTGCATTGGCATTACTGGCTGAGGGTATGGATAGCATCAAGGTAAAAGAGCAAACGGGCTATTCAGTTGGCCTTTATGATATCAATCTAGATATCAAGGCAGGTGAGTTGCATTGCATCATGGGATTGTCAGGTTCGGGCAAGTCAACGCTGATACGACATATTAACCGCTTGATCGATCCAACCAGTGGCGAGATATGGGTAGATACTGCTCTGAATAGAGACCATGCGACTCACACTACAACTGATAGGCAATTAGCGACAGATAATGTAAGTACGGTAGTAGTAGAAGAGAGCTCTGCTACGGCTACTAATATTTTAGCGCTCAATGACAAGCAGTTGCAG
Organism: Psychrobacter sp. AOP7-A1-24; assembly: GCF_052376235.1. Taxonomy (NCBI): domain Bacteria; kingdom Pseudomonadati; phylum Pseudomonadota; class Gammaproteobacteria; order Moraxellales; family Moraxellaceae; genus Psychrobacter; species Psychrobacter sp. AOP7-A1-24. The sequence continues at coordinate 6,997 of NZ_JBQSVM010000023.1, forward strand.
CATTATCGTCAACAGACAGTCAGTATGGTTTTTCAGCACTTTGGCTTAGTGCCACATATGACGGTTATACAAAATGTCGCATACGGTTTGCGTGTCCGAAAAATGAGCGTAAACGAGCGACATGAAACAGCTAGACATTGGCTTAATGAAGTGGGGCTATCAAATTTGGAAAACAGCTACCCTGATGAGCTTTCAGGCGGTATGCAGCAGCGCGTTGGTCTAGCTCGTGCCTTAGCGACGGATAATCCAATTCTGCTAATGGATGAAGCGTTCTCTGCACTTGATCCACTCATTCGTGCTCAGTTGCAAGACCAACTACTCGAATTACAAGAACGATTGAACAAAACCATTGTGTTTATCACTCATGATATTGATGAAGCTGTCAAAGTAGGTCAGCGTATCAGTATGCTAAATGGCGGTCGACTCATACAAACGGGTACGCCGAGCGAGTTGCGACATAATCCTTCTGATGATTATGTTGAGCAGTTTATGAGTGCAAAAGCGTAAGCCGTAATAACCACCTACAAATAGATTTTCTGGATAAACTTGGGTGATATCTTTATGAAGGGGTTAAGTAATTGCCATCATCTTACGGTCGTTTCGCTACAATCAAAAGTGAACTCTGAAATAAATACCAAACTTCGTTATACTGAACGATTTATCGATGGCTCATAATGAATAAGCGTGTATTGTTTGTCGTTCATATATGATGTCGCTTTGTCTATCAAATGACGTTTGTTTTTTATTTTTGCACTTTTAAGGCCATAGCATGATTGTTTCTTATGCACCTATTATTACTTCATTACTTGATAATGATTTGTACAAATTTACGATGTTACAAGCCATGCTGCATCAGTTCCCGCAAACCCATGGTGTTTACCGTTTTCGCTGCCGCAATAATAAAGATGCAGCCTATCCATTGTCTGATATTCAAAAAGATCTAGAGCAGCAACTAGACAGCTTATGCGAATTACGCTTTTTGCCAGATGAGCTAGAATACTTACGTAGCCTACGCTTTATTCGCTCGGATTTTGTGGACTATCTAGAGCTGTTTAAATTAAAACGCCGTTTTATTACGGTAAGTACAGACGATAAAGGTCGCCTGTTTATTGATATCGAAGGGCCGATGATTCAAGCGATGTTCTTTGAGGTATTTGTGTTGGCTATCGTTAACGAGCTTTATTTTAATGCGCTCTCTAATGATAGCGTGATTGAAGAAGGACAACGTCGCCTTGATGAAAAAGTGGCGCTATTGCATCAGTATGCCGAAAAGCAAGCTCAGTACGGTCAGGATACGCCGCCATTTATTGTCGCTGATTTTGGTACGCGTAGGCGCTTTAGTCAACGCTGGCAAGCACATGTTGTAGAGACCTTACATAAAGCCGAGCCAAAGATTGTCGGTGGTACATCAAACGTGTATTTGGCCAAGCAATTAGGAATGACGCCAATAGGCACTATGGCGCATGAGTTTATGCAGGCATTTCAGGCATTAGATGTGCGTCTGCGTGACTCACAAAAGGCTGCGCTTGAAGCATGGGTGCATGAGTATCGTGGGGACTTAGGTATCGCGTTGACTGATGTGGTCGGAATGGACGCGTTTTTACGTGATTTTGATTTGTATTTTGCCAAGCTATTCGACGGTCTGCGTCATGATAGTGGCGACCCTTACATCTGGGGTGATAAGGCGATTGCCCATTATGAGAAGCTAAAAATAGACCCAAAGACAAAGATTTTGACCTTTAGCGATGGGTTAAATTTAGAGAAGGCGTGGGAGCTGCATCAATATTTCAAAGATCGCATTAGAACCAGCTTTGGTATTGGTACCAATCTGACCAATGATATGGGTATCACACCGATTAATATCGTGCTTAAATTGGTAGAGTGCAATGGTCAGCCAGTCGCCAAGCTGTCTGATAGCCCAGGCAAGACCATGATCAATAACGACACGTATCTTGCCTACCTGCGTCAAGTCTTTGAAGTTGACGAACCAGAGTAAACCGAATATTAAACTGTTGCGTTGCCAAATGAGATTGATGTGCTTGGTTTGACTAATCAGCTGCTACCCAGTGGCTGTTTTCTATTTAACTATCGAGACTGCTGGTAGATTTTTCTTCAGCAAAGGCTACATCCAATGCTTGCTGTACAGCATTGATACGAGTTTCGCAAACACGATAAGCGGCAATCGACTCTTCAACCGTTGTCATTAGGTTATCAATATCAGGCTCATCCTGCTGCTGCAGCTCAGCCGCATTGGTTTTTAAGATATCATAAGCCGCCTTAAAGGTTTTTGGGGCGGCTTTTTTGCGTCGGCGAGTAGGGGTAGTCATGAAGCTTCCTAATTTTTAAAAGTAAGATAAGTAATCGTTATATATTATTATGTGGTTAAGTTAGAGTGTTTGAGTTTTCCGGCGCTTTTTGATTCGTATTGACATCGACAATCTGCGCTTTTGCGTTGCCATCTTTTAAAATGATATTGACTGTTTGTTCAGCAGACAGTTGAGTGCTACTGGTGAGTGTCTGCTTGTCTTGAGCATCTGTGAGCATGGTATAGCCTTGCTTGAGCACGCGAGACGGACGATGTAATAGCACAATATCACGTAGATGTTCGCTATCGCGCTGTGCTTGCACAATTTTCTGCTGCGCGTTTTGCATGATTGACGCTTGATAACTTTTGCTATTGGTAGCGGCTTTTGCGAGTTGTTGATGCGCTAAGGTTTGCGTTTGCGTGTATCGCTCAGCCGTCAATCTGCTTGCCTGTTTTACTTGACGCTGGGCACTTTGTTGAATACTACGCCATGCATAATCACTGTCTTTTCGTAGAGCGGTGAGTTGTCCAATCGTTTGCGACTGTATTTGGCTCAACTGGCGTGCGGTTTGTTGCTCAGCAATATTTAGTTGACGCTGAGCCGCTTGCTTGATTTGTGCTTGATATTGTAGCGTCTGAGTGACGAGCTGAGCCAAATGACTATGGATAGCAGCAATCACCTTTGAGGGTGTGTCAAAGCTGGTATGCGCCACTTCATCTAAGATGACTTTGTCACGCTCATGACCGATGCCCACCCAGACAGGGACGGGCTGCTCAGCAACCAAAGCTGCCAACTCATAATCATTGAGATAAGCCAAATCACCAACCGCACCGCCGCCACGAATAATAACCAACAAGTCTGGTAGACGCTGATAAGCATCGTAAAACTGCTGCTGGGCGCTAACGATGGCTTGGCGGATTTCAGCGGGCGCATGATTACCCTGAAAAGTCGCATTATGATAGTGGAAGTGACACGCACCTGTACTGGCTAAGCGATCGGCATCGGCTTGAAAATCACCCAATCCAGCTGCCTTTTCAGGGGCGATGACCAGCACATGCTCGATATCAAAAGGGGCAGGTAGCTGTTGATTAAGATGTAATAGCCCCTCACCTGTTAAGCGGTCGACCATTTCTGCATATTGCCGTGCCAAATCGCCTAGCGTATAGCTGGGGTCGATATCTTCAATGGTGATTGAAAAACCGTACTGGGCATGGAACCCTGCCGATACTTTGAGGAGTACGGTCAAGTCACGCTCAAGCGGCATACCGGTCGCGCGTTCAAACTTGGCTAATACACGAGCAGCTTTAAAGCGCCAGAGATTGCCACGACAACTGGCGACTACTTTGCCATCGTCGTCTTTTTCTGCCAGTTCAAAGTAGTAGTGACCACCTTTACTCGACAGATTACGGATTTCAGCCTTTACCCATACACGGTGGTCAAAAGTTTGTTTGATGACCATCTCAACCGCTGATAAATAATCGCTTAGACGTAGGACCGTATCCTCTAAATGGTCTTCTTGCTCAGCGAGTTCAGCCTCTAGAGTTTCCAAATCTTTGGCAGGTGTTAATACTTTGGCCTGTTTAATATTTGAAAGATTGGGTTTGCGCATAATATTAGACCAAAGATAATGAAAATATAAAAACTGACGAAGATGTGCTGAATACGATAGCGCATAGTTTAACTCAAAAAGGAAAGTACAAAAAGCGAAGCCAACAAGCTTTGATTGATATATTATCTATATCGCAGTTTGTTGGCTACTTGATGAGTGGGTATGGTATGTCGTTTGTTAGCGAACGGATTGTTAGTTTTGTTTCATTGACAGGCAGTTGTTGTTATTGGCAACGGAAGTTAATGTTGTATTCATAATCATCGCCACGTGACAAATCTGGTGTACCTGTGCCGAAGATTGAGCCAACAACAGCACCTACTTGGCCAACCATACGGCCAGTGCGTTCGTTCAAGATACCATTGTATTTTGTGTTGTCATCAACGATGATCACTTGCTTGCTTCGACAAGTCTTTTGAGCACTATCGATCGCATTTTGCTGTGCTTTGACTTTGGTCTCGGCGATACCAGTTGTCTCGTAGATAGAGTTGGCACGTTGGATCACTGGTGAAGAAGGCGTGCTTTGACAGGCGCTCAAAGCAAGTGCAGCCACTAACGTTGCCGTCAAACTGGCAGTTTTATTAAAAGTATTCATAAACAACTCCTGATTTATATAAACAGAACGTCTTAGCAATAGGCAAAGCTTTATGAAAATAGCTTATCTATCTATTGAATGTCTAGAGCGTTATTGTGTGATGTATTACGGATATATTGCCAATGAATCTTGTAATAGATACAAACTAGTTTGAAACCCCAAGAACAGTAATATTTCAAAAATGCAGACAACCTTTATTGACCAAAAATAAAACAAGTCGCATCCGTACACAGCAAATCACTTGAAATATAAATTGTATCTAGGATAATTGAGCCATTCATTTTTTATTAATAAGTAATACTATGCAATTGATTCCTGCTCCTGCTGGTGTGCTCGAGGTTGACGCACTGTGGCAAAATGATAATCCTAACGATCCAAATACAGATACTGTGGCGCTGCTGTGCCATCCTAATCCGTTGTTTAATGGTACGATGAATAACAAAGTGGTAACTACCATGTATCGCTTTGCTCGCGACAATGGTATGCATGTGGTGCGCTTTAACTTTCGCGGCGTTGGACAATCGACAGGCGAGCACGATTATGCGGAAGGTGAAGTGGTCGATACAATGACCGTGCTACAATGGATTGCTGAACAAACCAATGCTCGAAAGCTATGGTTGGGTGGTTTTTCTTTTGGTGGCTATGTCACGGCACGCGTGGCTGAGCAAGTGCTTGAAGCATCACATATATGGGGATTGGATGACTTTAAAGTAGCGAGAATAGCTCTGATTGCACCATCGGTTGAAAAAAACGACAGTACTGATATTAGTCTGCCTGCGGATAGAACTTTTGAGATTTATGGCAATGCGGACGAGGTGATTGAACCTCACAATATGCAAGCATTTGCAGACCGGTTGGGTATTGAAGTTAGCGTAGTTGACGGCGCTGGTCACTTTTTCCATGGTCGCCTATCAGAGCTCAAAGGTTTATTAGACAAGCATAGCTTTGGACAGGATAGCTAAGTTTATTCATAGCTAGCTCAGCTTCATAGTTTTCGTTTTGATATGGTTTAGCATGGCTTGATAGCGTTATGCTAAATTGCCCTATTATTTTGATATTTATTTAATTCAACGATGAGTCGTATTATGAGTTTATCTCCATTGCAACGTTACGAGAAAGCCGTCAGTACAGATGAGTTTACTCGGGATGAGCAGCAATTTCAGGCCATGAGCTATCTTGATGAGATATATCAACAGCTCATCAATAGCGCACCGCAAAAGAAAGGCTTTTTTGGCTTTTTAAAATCAAAACCTGTTGCGCCAACAGGTCTTTATATGTGGGGCGGAGTCGGCCGTGGTAAAACATGGATGATGGACATGTTTTATGACTCGTTGACCATCGAGCGCAAGATGCGTCTGCATTTCCATCATTTTATGCAACGTGTCCATAGAGAGCTCAACAAACTACAAGGTGAGAGCGATCCGTTAGAGAAAGTTGCTGATATTATCTATAAAGAAGCGGTCATCATCTGCTTTGATGAGTTTTTCGTTTCGAACGTCTCTGATGCCATGATATTAGGCGATTTATTCACTATGCTGTTCAATCGTGGTATTACTTTGGTTGCTACCTCAAACATTGAGCCAGCTGGACTGTATAAAGACGGCTTACATCGTGACCGTTTTATGCCTGCTATTGCGGAAGTTGAGCGTCATACGACGGTAATGAATATCGACTCTGGAATCGATTATCGTCTGCGCGTATTGCAACAAGCTGAGCTATACGAAGCGCCACTTACTAAAGCGAACTATCATTGGTTAGCCAACCGTTTTGCAAGCCTGTCGAATAATCAAAAAATTAGTAAAGAGCCCATTACTATCAATGGACGAGAAGTAAAAATCAACGCTTGTACCGAAGATATCTTATTCTGTGACTTCCGTCATCTCTGTATGGCGCCGCGCTCAGCAGCTGATTTCATTGAACTTGCCAAACGATTTAGCACCGTTTTAGTTGACTCTGTGCCAGCGCTAGATGATGATACTTACCGTGATCCAACGCGCCGTTTTATTTATCTCGTCGATGAGTTTTATGATCGCCGTGTAAAATTATTGGTACGAGCAGAGCAGCCGATTCTAGAACTGTATCAAGGAGAGAAGCTGGCGTTTGAAATTGAACGTACTCGCTCACGTCTGCTTGAGATGCAGTCAGAAGACTATCTACGCATGGATCATCGAGTCGAAGATGTTGCGTAGCTTAGTTTGTTGCTGAGTTGAGGCTGCCTGTGTGTCGCTCTCAACTGCTCTATAGCCTTTAAAAAAATAAGAAAATGACATGATAAATAATAAGTAGTGACAGATAATAATAAATAAGGATAAAACAATGACTACAGCTGACGATACTAATAATGAAAGCCAAGAAATAAAAGACAAAAAACTGTCTGTTAAAAAAGTAGCAGCGAATGATATCTCATCTACCAGTGATGAGCTGATAGGTTGGATTAACTCAAGACGCAGTATGGGCAATTTAGATGAGCCAGCACCTACACGTGCGCAGATTGAATCTGCCATTGGGTGTGCGGCAACTGCGCCAGATCATAAAAAATTGCGTCCGTGGCGCTTCATCGTGACGCAAGGTGAGGCGCGCCATGAGTTAGGCCGTGCCTTGCTCGAAGCTGCCCAAATAAAAGTGCTACAAGACGGTGAAGAGTTGTCTGAGAAAACTATTGCTAAAACTCAAAATATGCCATTGCGAGCGCCGCTAATCATAACGGCTGTGACTCAAATGCAAGAACACAAAAAAGTACCACCTTTCGAGCAAATGCTAAGTGCGGGTGCTGCTGTGCAAAATCTAATCTTGGCATTAAAAGCTCAAGGGTTTAGTACGGTTTGGCGCACTGGGCTACTATGCAATGAGCCTGCGGTAAAAGCGTATTTCGGCGTAGGTCCAGATGATTATGTGACCGCTTTTGTTTATACTGGCACAAGTCCCAAGGATGAGTCCAAACGCAAACCTATCGATATCGAACCGCTAGTTTGCTTTGAGTCGTAATGTAGCTCAGTACTGTCTATTTATAAAATTGTAATTTCACAAAGTTGTAATTCAAAAAGAGTCAAGCCAGTAACTGAATACTATATATTCTATTGATAATACGTTAGTCAACACGGATAAAAGAACATGACAAGCCCTAACAACAGTAATAAAAGCAACAGCAGTGCTAACAATGAGACGGATAAAGAGTCATCTGAGAAGCAGAACGGTATGCTTGCAGGTATCTTTGAGCGCGCAACCAAGTCAGGTCTCGGCCGTAAGAAGTCAAACCCTAACCCTGTCGAATCAGGTGTAGCAAAAGATATGGCGGACATTCATAGCAATCCGACTAAGCTACGTTTGGCGTTTTTAGGTGGTGGTAGTTTCGGTACGGCAATGGCAAATTTAGCCGCACGTAATGGCTGTGATACCACGCTGTGGGTACGTAACAAGCGTACCGTAAAAGCAATGTCGAAAACACAGACCAATAAAAAGTACCTACCAGGCTATAAACTTGATGATCGATTGAAATACAGTCATGATTTGGCGGCAAGCGTCAAAGACAAAGACGTTATTTTTATTGCTGTGCCAGGTCTGGCCTTTCGCGAAACGCTAAAAAATATCGCACCTTTTATCAGTGGTCAGTCTATTGTATCGTTGACCAAAGGTATGGAAAAAGACACCTTTGCGATGATGAGTGACATTATCAAAGAAGTATTGCCAGAAGTGAACTTTGGCGTCATGTCTGGGCCGAATCTTGCCATAGAAATCATGAAAAATATGCCGTCTGCTACGGTTATTGCAAGTAAGTCAGAACCACTACGTCATGCCGTACAAGCAGCATTGCACAGTGCCTTTTTCAGAGTATTTGCTAGTGATGATGTGCGTGGTGTTGAGCTTGGCGGGGCTCTAAAAAACATCTATGCAATCGCTATGGGTATGGCAGCCGCTTATGAAGTAGGTGAGAATACCAAGGCAATGATACTTACTCGTGCTTTGGCAGAAATGAGTCGTTTTGGCGTTGAAGAAGGCGCCAATCCGCTTACTTTCTTAGGCTTATCTGGGGTAGGTGATTTATACGCTACCTGTAGCTCAGAGCTAAGTCGTAACTATCGTATCGGTAATATGCTCGGTCGCGGTATGAGTATTGATACAGCGGTTAAAAAACTTGGTCAGACCGCTGAAGGGGTGAACACCATCCAGCAAGTTCATGAAAAGGCGACCAAAGCTGGTATCTATATGCCAATTACTCATGCGCTCTATGCAGTCATTTATGAAGACAAGGCTGCTCTAGGCGTTGCTCTACATCTAATGGAAGCAGGATTCCGTAGCGATGTTGAGTTTGTCATGGCGCATGATAATAGCAATGCAGCACTTACCGCTCATATGAAAACCTCTGGCAGTAATACCAATAGCAAAGATGGCGATACTGATGAGTAAGACACACCATTAAAAATCAGTATCAAGAGAGTCGAGCTTAGCGCTCCAAGGAAGGTTATGAAAATTATATTAGTACGTCATGGTCAAGCAGAAGAAGAAACACGTCCAGATAGCGCGCGTCAGCTGACGGACTTTGGTCAGCAGCAAGCAGCACAAACGGCAGAGTATGTGACCACTCACTATAGCCCAGATCGTTTTTTGGTTAGCCCTTATACGAGAGCACAGCAGACTTTATCTGCGTTCCAGTCAAGAGCGCCGCAAGTCGCCTCATCTGTGCAGGACAGTATCACGCCATCGGATGATGCTCGCCAAGCTTTAATAGGTATTGCCAATATTGAAGCTGAGTGTTTGGTCGTTGTTTGTCATATGTCTATTGTCGCTTATATCGCAGGATTGCTTACAGGCGATTATCCTGAGTCCTTCTCTTTAGCAGAAGCCAGAGTATTTGACATGGAGTTTGTGATGACTGGTATGGCAACGGAAGTTGATCGTTTTGTTCCTGAGCAGCCTTACTAGATTTCTAATATTTTGATAACCGCAGCAATAATTGAGGACACGTTTAGTGTTACATGTTTGGTTACGAGCGCAGCATAGCCCGCTAGCTGTCTGGCACGAAGACATACAGCAATGGCAAATGGTTGATGGTTGGCAACAGCTGCAAACGATCTATAGTAACTATAAGTCCAATAGCCAAAAAGTGCTTTGTTTATATTTTCCCTCAGGTCATGCATTGCAAGTGGACACGGCGCTCAACACTGCTCAGCTTAAGCAGCTTGGTAATAGTGGCAAGCAATACTTATTTGAAGAAACCTCACTAACGCCTGTTGAGCAATTGACTATTCGCCAATTGAGCCATGCTGATACGACACAACTGTATGCACTGGCACAAAATAATATTGAGTCATGGCAACAAAGCGCGCAGCTAGCCGGTATGAATATAGTGGCGTTACTGCCAGATTTTTTATTGTTACCACCGCCAGAAGAGGGCGCAGGTCAGCAAGTGATCCTTTATCAAGATTCGCAAACTATCCTGCTGCGCCAATCATTGCGTCAGGGTATGGCCGTCAGTTATTTGCCGTTAATGTTTGAGCGTTTTCCGCATTTGAGTGAGGTAATGGTGCAGCCGTCTATTGAGTCACCTATTGACACATCGGTTGAGTCACTAGATTCTTCATCGTCAGTGGATTTAATGGCGCAAACTAAAGCATTAACTGCCGAACATCAGCTATTGCTGACGACTCTGTCTACAATACCTAAGCCAATTGATAATCCCGAACGTCAAGCGCTTAATTTCTTTATTAAATCTACTGATTCACAATTATCACCATACCTACGGGTGGCGATGATGGTTGCGCTATCGGCGTTGGTGCTGCAAATGGCAACCGACGGTGTGCAATGGTACAAATATAATGAGGCTACCGCAGCAACCAAAACTGCAATTGCAGCACAGTATCAGTCTTGGTTCGCCGATGAACAACTGAGTACGCGCACCAAACTGCAAGTACAGCTGCAACCAAAACTGCGTAGCGATAGCCAAGGGCCTGCATCACATATGGCGGCATTGTCACGAATATCACCGCTGATCAAACAGTCCTCAATGCATGCACAGTCACTAGTCATGCAACCATCAGCACTCAGTTTTACCCTGATTGCTCCAGATCGCGGTAGTCTTGATAAATTTACAAGCACACTGGTAGAACAAGGCTTAAATGCCAAACTTGCGCAAGTCAATAGTAATGAGCAAGGTCAGTTTAGTGGTCAAGTTACTGTCAATGTGGTAGAAAACAATATTGCAGAAAGCAGTGGTATGGCAAATAATGCTGCAGCGTCGTAACTCATCAAGGTATTGGTAATAAAGGTCAAAACATGAAACGATTACAACGCCGTACCAAACGTAATGCAGCTGTCTCTGCAACCAGTACTAAGGCCCACGTATTATCAGAGCGTATGAACAATTATCAAAATGTATTAACGACGCGCTGGCAAGCATTACCTCCACGTGATCAACTCGCGCTAGCTATATTGTCTATATTTTTGCTGTTGTTTATCGGCGGTTATGGTGGCTATAGCGTTCATCAAGCAGCGAGCGATAGTAAAAACGACTATCAGGAGCAAGTGGCGGATTATTTTTGGCTGCGTGCTCAAGCAGGTAACATTGATAGTAGTGCATTGAATACTGGTAATAACGCTACTGGAGAGGCTGATATGCCGCCTGCGAGTCGTATTAACGCGCTGCTCAATACTTCCGGTATAGCAGACGCTCAGGTGGTTGCGACTGGCGATACAGTGCAATTAAGCTTTACGCATTCTAGTCAAGCGGTCGTAAGCACTGCGCTGGGCAAGCTTGAACAGCAAGGCTGGCAGTTCACACAGCTGTCTATGCAACAAGACACGGCTAACAAATCTATTCAGGTGCAAGCAACGGTCACTTCCTAAAATGTCTCAGATTGCGATAGAAATTTTAAATACTTATATCACTGTATGCTTAGTACGCGACACTCGTTGCTCGACAGCAAAATAATGCTTGAGCTTTGGTATCATTGAAAAGCGATTTATCTGGCTCCATTAAACAGTTAATCATATGACTATTGAATAAAAATATTACCAGTAAGGAAAACTTCACATAATGCGGGACAGTATGAGCAACGATAAACGCCGTTCTTTAATTACTTATAATCACATCACCTATTTTTTATATGTGATCAGCTATTTTACTGCTGGTCTATTATGGGTTGTGCCGATTGTCATGAACTATGCCAAGCGCCATGATGCTAGTGGGTCATGGTTATCCACGCATTTTGATTGGCAAATTAAGACTTTTTGGTACAGTGTTGTTTGGTTTGTTATTGGCATTATCCTGATTACCTTTGCACTAGGCGGGTTTGGCATTAGCGTATTAGCAGATAGTGGCAATATCGCTATTGGCTCGATATTGTTGGCTGGACTTGGTTTGCTCATTATGACCTTTACTTTTATCTGGCATTTATATCGCATCATACGTGGGTGGATTGCATTGACTGACGGACGTCCAGTGCCATAAGTTCTTATCAGGATTTCTTAGGTTAATGCTTTAGTCTAAACGCTGGTCGTTTATCGTTATTCAGAAGAGACTCACCAGCATTGTTTACCGCTTAAATGTAGAAATTTAGCGACTGAAACTTTGCTCTTATTTCTGTTAAGCTGATATAATCGCTGCGCTCGATTTCATTCGCATTTTTTATTCATTATTGCTTCCAAGCAGGGTCTGCCATCACTATGTCTTATGCCTTACTTCGTCCTTTTTTATTTAATATGGATCCCGAACACGCCCATGAGATGACGCTATCTTTATTGGATAAAGCGCATAAAGCACGTGTTTTAGGCTTGGCGTATGGTCAGTCAATGCAACCAACAGACTGTATGGGCCTACAGTTTTCTAATCCAGTCGGTCTGGCAGCAGGTCTAGACAAAAATGGCGATTATATTGACGCGCTGGCTGAGCTGGGATTCGGTTTTATAGAAGTAGGCACAGTCACGCCAAGACCGCAAGTAGGCAATGACAAGCCAAGACTGTTTAGAATCAAGCAAGCAGATGCGATTATTAATCGTATGGGTTTTAACAATGAAGGCGTCGATTATCTGATTGAGAATGTCAAACGCTGTAAATATAAAGGCAATATCGGTATTAATATTGGCAAAAATGCCGACACGCCGGTAGATCAAGCCGCTGATGACTATGTATATTGTTTGGAGCGTGTGTATCCGCATGCCTCATACATTACGGTTAATATCTCATCGCCGAACACCAAAAACCTACGTGACCTACAAAGTGGTGAAGCACTGACTCAATTGATGGATACGATTAAAAATCGCCACAGTCAGTTAGCCAACGAATATGGTTTTTATGTCCCATTGGTGCTTAAAGTGGCTCCAGACTTAGAGCCATTACAAGTTGATTATATCTCGCAGCAATTAATAGATTTTGAAATTGATGGTTTGATTGCGACCAATACGACACTGAGCCGCGTAGGTGTCGAAGATTTGCGTGATGGTGATCAAATGGGTGGCCTGTCAGGTCGTCCTGTGAGCCATATTAGTACCCAAATTTTACAGCAGTTCTCTGATCAGCTAGATGGTAAAGTCGCTTTGATAGGTGTGGGCGGTATCGATAGTGGTACTAAAGCCGTTAAAAAAATCGAAGCAGGTGCAGATATGGTACAGCTCTATACGGGGCTTATCTATCGAGGTCCTGGGCTGGTACAGTCTTGCATTCAGGCAATCGGTGGCTATTACGATGCCATGGAAAGCTAATCCAATGAACAAGATAATAAGGCGTAAAGCATGAGTGGTTTAGATATTGTGATTGCTATTGTTGTCTTAATTGGTTTGTGGCGCGGCTTTCAACTGGGATTGATTAAAACAGCAATAGGCTTGGTAGGTTGGTTTATTGCCCTGATCGCTGCTACTAGTCTCGCAGGAGTAGTGTCGCCTCAATTAGCTGACGTCGTACAAAGCCCTGTGCTACAAATGGCGATGGCCTTTTTATTGGTAGTGATTGTGATACTGGCAATCATGCATCTGATGGCTTTCGTGATATCAGGCATACTTAAAACTTTACGCCTGGGCATCTTGGATAAAATGGCAGGCGGCGTACTGGGTGCTGCCAAAAACGTACTGATGGTCTTAGTTGTACTGAGCGTCAGTGCGCCATTACTGGTACAGATGCCGCAATGGCAGACCTCAGTGTTGGCGCCTGAGCTGATGCCATATGCACCGATGGGCAAGGCTTTAGTAACAGAAGTGTTGGGCATGGCGTGGGATCAGATCAATCAGTCGTAACTTTACGGTTGCCTATTATGCTATTTAAGTGTTTATTATTTTACTTCTTTTTATAATTCTAAATATTTGCACGTGTCACTGATAATCACAAACAGATTATCGAAAAATCTCGTTAAGTTTCTTACAACATCATCAGGTTAGCGGCGGGCGGCAGTGAGTAGTTTTAGCAACATACTGTCGTGAAGTTTGCCGTTATTGTCGTACTAATGTATGAGTTAAAATAGGATATAGCTATTATGTGTGGAGTCATTGGAGTTGCAGCTCACGAACCAGTCAATCAGATTCTTTATGACGGTTTGACGATGCTACAGCATCGCGGGCAAGATGCAGCAGGTATTGTTACTTTGCAAGATGGGCGACTCTATCTACGTAAAGAAAATGGCATGGTACGTGACGTATTTATGAATCGTCATATGATGAAACTGGTTGGTAAGTTCGGTATCGGTCATGTGCGTTATCCAACAGCTGGTACGTCTAGCAGTGCTGAAGCTCAGCCATTTTATGTCAACTCACCTTATGGTATTACCCTTGCACATAATGGTAACTTGACCAATGCTGAGAGTCTGGCCAAATCTTTGTATATCGAAGATCGTCGCCACCTTAATACTGATTCAGATTCTGAAGTGCTTTTGAACGTACTAGCTCATGAGATGCAGAATCTAGGCAAAACACATCCAACTGCTGATGATATCTTTGAAGCAGTAAAAGCTGTCTATAGACGCTGTGAAGGTGCTTATGGTGTAGTCGCACTAATTACTGGTCATGGCTTGCTGGCATTCCGCGATCCAAACGGTATTCGCCCACTTATCTTTGGTAAGCGTATGGCACCGAATGGTGGTACTGAATATATGGTTGCCTCTGAATCAGTTGCATTGACAGGTTCTGGCTTTACTATCGTTCGTGATGTAAAACCAGGCGAAGCAATTTTTATCGATTTGAACCATAAATTGCATACGCATCAGTGCGTAGAGCCAAAAGAATACACGCCTTGTATCTTTGAGTATGTTTACTTTGCTCGTCCAGACTCGATCATAGACAACATCTCAGTTTATAAAGCACGCCTACGTATGGGTGAAAAGCTGGCAGATAAAATCCTTGCTGAGTGGGGCGAGGAGCATGATATCGACGTGGTCATTCCAATTCCAGATACGTCGCGTACTTCAGCAATGGAGCTAGCGCTAAAAATGAATGTCAAATACCGTGAAGGGTTTATGAAAAACCGCTATATCGGTCGTACGTTTATTATGCCAGGTCAACAGCAGCGCAAAAAATCAGTTCGCCAGAAACTCAGCGCTGTGCCATTAGAATTCAAAGGTAAAAACGTACTATTGGTTGATGATTCTATCGTTCGTGGTACAACTTGTCATGAAATCATTCAAATGGCACGAGATGCCGGTGCTAATAAGGTGTTTTTTGCCAGTGCTGCGCCACCAGTGAAATTTCCAAATGTATACGGCATTGATATGCCAGTACGTAGCGAGCTTATTGCCTCAGGCAATAGCGTCGAAGAAGTACGTGATATCATCGGTGCAGATCGTTTGATTTTCCAAGATTTGGATGATTTGATTGATGCAGTAAAAGATACCAAACACAGCCGAGTGGAAGGTTTTGATTGTGCGGTATTCAATGGTTGCTATATTACGGGTCAGATTAACGAAGCATATCTTGATCATCTGCAGGAGCAGCGTAACGATACTGCCAAAGCTGGTAAAAAAGGCGTACAAATAGTGGCTGATACTCCAGTTGATATGATGGGCGTAGAAGAGCTTTAAGCTAAAGCTATTGTGATGAGATAAGAAAAAGCTAGATTCCGCATGGTATCTAGCTTTTTTATGTTTGAAATATAGCTAAAGGTGCTGGTATTTATATAAGTGGGCGAAGTTTTTTAGCCCAAAAAATTATTAAATAACCAAAATAGACCATTGATAGCTGCAATGCCGACAACCATACTGACTAAAAGCTGACGGCTAATATGGTAGATAAATAACACCAAAACAAGTGCGCCAACCTGTGCCATTAGTAGGTGCAGCTCGGTGTCATTCAAAGTAATAGACGTCGATACGTCCTGATAGGAAAGGCTCGTCAAAATTAGCAGCACCATCACGGACAACGGTAAGCTCTCATTTAACCGATGTAGCCAAAGTGTGTCTAGTAGCTTTCTAGGTATCAGTGCAGGTAAGGCACGAGTGATAAAAGTCACTGCTGCCATAGCAAGCGTAGCAAAAATAAGATAACTACTGCTCATAAGATTCTCCCGTCTTTTGACGTTCCATCCAAAACCCACGTACTAAAATCATGAACATACAGATAGTGATGGCTACTAGTAGTAACCAGTCGCTGGTAAATAGCGAAGCAATGATTAAACCAAGCACTGCAATACCAATTGGGAAGTAGCGTTTGATACTTTGAAACTGCTCATAAGCGAGAATTGCAAACAGACAAACCAACGCAAAATCTAAATTTGGTACCAAGTCACTGAGCGTACTGCCAATCATCACACCAACCGTACTCGCAAGTACCCACCAACTTTGGTTAAATAGGCTGATAGGTAGTATGAGCGCTCGTCGCGACTCATTCGGCAAGCTTGTCATGATCGAAAAAGTCTCGTCAGTCAAAGCAAACAGACAATAGGTTTTGGCCAGCTTATTTTTTGGTAGATACTGCAATAACGGCATACCGTAGAATACATGGCGCAGATTGATCGCGGCAATATTGGTGGCCATATTGCCAATCGGTAGACCAGCGCTTAGCATCGGCAAACAAGCATACTGAGCAGCACCAGCATAGAGGACAATACTAAGCATAATCGTTGCCCATACAGGGACACCAGCTACTTGTGCGAGTACACCAAAGGCAATACCGGCAGGTAAATAGCCCATAGCAACTGGTAAGCTTTTTTTAAAGCCTTCAGCCCAGTGGTAGCGGTTTTCACGCTGATGACTTAATTCATTTGAATGAGTATTCACATGACATCCTAAATTTTTCTTATGGTATTGTTATCAATCTATAGATTTAAAAATTATTGATTCAAACTGTATTGCTGCAAAAGTAAAAAATGACCTTAGTAAAAGTGATTTATCGAAAATCGATAGAATAGACGTAGTATAAAATCAACTAAGCTTCAGGTTGTAGTTTTTCATAACTGCCAGTCTGATTGGCTCGGTACAAAAATCCACCTAATATGATTAGTCTCAATAGTAATAAACACCACACACTTAGCCAAATACCAGTCATATCCCATTGCTGATAGAGCAACCAGCTCAATGGGAAGAAAACAGCGGCCAGTATCAGCGCCGCATTACGAATCACACTACCAGCCGTCAAGCCAAAAAATATCCCATCCAGCCAATATGCACCAACGCCAACAAGGGGTAGTAATACGGCGTACAAATGGTAGTCATAGGCGAGGGCAAACACTGGCTCAATATTGGTCATGAATCCTAAATATGTGGGCATTGCAAGCCACCAAATGGCGCTCAAAATGATAGCAAGACCATAGCTGACCACGCCTGTACGCTTCACAATAATACGAAAACGCGACCAATCACGTCGTCCTGCAGCTTGTCCGCTCAATGTTTCAGCGGACACAGCAACGCCATCCAGAGCAAAGGCAGAAATACTTAATACTTGTAACAAAATAGCATTGGCTGCCAGTATGACGTCACCGCTTTGGGCTGACAGTCGTGTGATCCAAGCAAAGCTTAGCGTTAAAATAAGGGTACGTACAAAGATATCTTTGTTTAATGAAAATAGCCTAAGCATTTTCTCTTTTGTAAAGTACTGTCGATCCGTCTTAAATAATACAGTCCACGATATTTGTAGATGTTGGCGACTTAACCATAATGCCATCAGTATTCCAAACCAAAATGCAATAGTCGTTCCCAATGCAACACCAACCAATCCCATCTGCATGACAAACACAAAGAACAGA
The DNA here is from genome assembly GCF_052376235.1 of Psychrobacter sp. AOP7-A1-24. Lineage (NCBI taxonomy): Bacteria > Pseudomonadati > Pseudomonadota > Gammaproteobacteria > Moraxellales > Moraxellaceae > Psychrobacter > Psychrobacter sp. AOP7-A1-24. Next base: position 24,657 of record NZ_JBQSVM010000023.1, read on the forward strand.
GTCAGTACAATATTGAGCACAGCAATAAAACCCTGCTGGTAGAGCATATAACGGGTCTTACCTTGTCCTGCAAACCAACCAATAAAGGCAAAGTTCATCAGCTCTGCGACTACGCCCCAAAAGCGCACATCTAAGTAGGTTTTTGCGGCGCGTCCACTTTCAGGGTTGGCTGACAGTGCTTGTAAGCCAAAATCAATTAGCCATGGCTTTGCTATTAGCAATATTGCTCCAATAGCGAATGCCAATAATAAAGCGCGTTGTAAGATAGACAGCAAAGGTGTGGGCACTGATACATTGCTAGTATTATTCGCCAGTTGTCCCAATGCCTGTGCGGCGAGCCCAGATGACGCGTACTGCAAAAAGTTAAAGCTGACAAGCAATAGCGAAAGCAGTTGTATAGCTAGACCCATGCCCGCAAGTTTAGCAGTGTCATTCATATTACCTACAATTGCCGTATCAATGACACTTTGCAGTGGCATGGCCAAATTGGCTAGTAGCACAGGCAAAGCTATCGCCACAATGCGTTTATAACTTGTATCAATAGGTGGCATCGCGTAAGAAGTTGTAGAATTAGCTGACATGGATGGCTCATTTATACGTGGGCGACAAAGAGGTACATTCGTTAAATGATAATAAACTTGTAAAATAGTACATTTAACATAAGAGACAAAACAGCTATAAAGACAAAAGCACCTAGACTCATTATTCATGAGTCAGGTGCTCTTATTCAAACATTGTAGCTGTTCACTTAGTAGTTATACAAAGATTAATAACACGATATTTCAGTATATCAATCCATTTAATATACCTTACTAAATATTGTCTTGTTCAGACATTTTTGGGTCATTAAAAGTAACAATCTCTTCTTCAAACTCTGGTTTTACTTTTACGATAAAGTCATCGCGCGAAAGCCCCATACGTAATGGAATCGAGCTGGCGATATAAGTCGATGAGTAAGTACCCGCAAGTAAACCAATAAATAGAGCCACTGAGAACCAGTATAGTCCTTCACCGCCTAAGAATAACATGGCTAATACAACCAATAGGACAGTCGAGATGGTCATAATCGTACGGCGTAGCGTCTCGGTCAATGACAAATCAATCGTTTGCTCAGGCGTAATACCACGGACACGGCGGAAGTTTTCGCGAATACGGTCATACACAACAATCGTATCGTTCAACGAATAACCAATCAATGCCAATACCGCTGCCAATACCGTTAAGTCAAATGGGAAGCCGAATAACGCAAAAACACCGATGGTTACGACGGCATCATGGAATAGTGATAGTACGGCACCAAGAGACAGTTTGAACTGGAAGCGTAGAGCAACATAACCAAGCATACAAGCTAATGCTAATGCCAATGCCATGACTGAGTTTAGATAAACCTCGTTACCAACTTGGCTACCAATGATATTGACGTTACTGATGTCAGCTGTATTATCTGGCAATGCTAAAGCTTGTGTCAGGTTCGCACTCAGGCCATCAACATTATCAGACTGAGGGGGTAGACGTACCAATAGCTCTTCACGCGTACCTAGGTACTGTACAACCGCATCATCGAAGCCATTGTCTGCCAGTGCTTGCACAACAGCAACTTGTTCAACAGGCTGCTCGTAACGTACATCAGCTGATACACCGCCAGTAAAGTCAAGACCTAGGTTCAGACCATTTACGGCGATAGCAATGATACTACCAATAACCATGAATAAAGACAGTAGTGCCATTGGCTTTTCTATCTTCATAAATGGAATGATACGTTGGCTACCAACAGCTTTAATGCCACCTTCAGCGACGGCCGCTGCATCATCTTCAGCATCGCCAGTTACTAGATTAGAATCGACAGCTGTAGATAGCGCTTGATTGTCTTTAGCATTTTGACCTTTACCGCCGCGACGACTAGGGTTTTTTCCTGATTTTGCGCTAGTAGGGTTGTTGCTTTTGGTATTGCTACCTTTGCCATCACGACGCGGTTTATTACGGCGACGCGTACTTGCATTGCTCGACTCACCGTTTGAGCTATTTCGATCAGGATTATTTTGCTGTTCTAAAGGGTTGTTATTATCGATCGCCATAGTGTTCTCCTAACCGATGCTCAGACTTTTGATGGATTTACGCTTACCATAAGCAATTTGTACCAGTGCGCGTGTCACCAAAATTGCGGTGAATAGTGAGCTGACAATACCAATAGCTAGCGTAATCGCGAAGCCTTTAATCGGACCAGTACCAATCGCAAATAGGATAAACGCGACCAATAAGGTAGTAATGTTGGCATCAAAAATACTGCTAAATGCGCGATCAAAACCTGCCACGATGGCTGACTTCGGCCGTACACCATTTGCAATCTCCTCTCGTATTCGCTCAAAGATCAGTACGTTGGCATCAACCGCCATACCGATGGTCAAAACGATACCTGCGATACCAGGTAGGGTAAGTGATGAACCCAAGATTGACATGATTGAAATGATAATAATAACGTTGACGGCTAGCGCGACGTTGGCAATGACACCAAATAAGCGATAGAAGATAATCATAAACGCGAAGACTAACAAATAGCCAACCTGCGTAGAGAACAATCCTTTATCGATGTTTTCTTGACCGAGTGATGGACCAATAGTACGTTCTTCTACGAAATACATTGGTGCAGCAAGAGCGCCTGAACGTAGCAAGAGCGCAAGCTCAGCTGCTTCAGCACTACTATCTAAACCAGTAATACGGAATGATGACCCCAATACCGCTTGAATGTTGGCACGGTTAATGACTTTGGTTTCAGCATAAGGTGTACGTACTTCAGTCGTCTCACCAGTTGCTGGATCTTCTTCGTAAGTAATTTTTTGCTTGTTTTCAATGAATAATACAGCCATCTGTTGACCAACAGCTGTACGAGTGGCGTTCTGCATGAGCTTGCCGCCAGCACTATCCAAGGTAATACTTACTTCTGGTAGACCGCTTTCATCTAAGCCAGTTTGCGCATTGGTTACTTTGTCCCCTGTGACGATCGCCTGACGATCTAATAATACAGGCGGGCCATCAAGTGTTTCAAATGGGAATGCCTCTGTACCCGCCGGAGGTATACCGCCTGTATAGGTATCGGCATCTTCTGCCACCATACGGAATTCAAGGTTTGCAGTACGACCAAGGACACGTTTTGCTTCAGCAGTATCTTGCACACCAGGTAGCTCAACGACGATACGGCTAGCACCTTGCGACTGTACCAAAGCTTCAGTCACACCCAGCTCAGCAATACGGTTACGTAAAGTTGTCAAGTTCTGGTTTACCGCGTAGCTATTGATTTCGTCAAGTGTCGCATCATTATACGATAAGACCAATGCAGGACCTTGATCATCAATAGAAGACTGCAAGTTAAACGTGTTGCTCATTGAGCCTTGTAATACGTTCTGTGCACGGTTACGAGTATCAGTATCGGCAAAATGCAATACCACGCCGCGATCTTCGGTTTTGATGCCTTTGATTGCTACTCGCTCAGCACGTAGCTCACGTCGCATATCGCGACTAGCACTGGTCAAACGCTGTTCAAGCGCCTTGTCCATATCGACTTCGAGTACAAAACGTACACCACCACGTAAATCAAGACCAAGCTTCATCGGTCTTGCACCGATATCACGTAGCCACTGCGGGGTAGTCTGTGCTAGGTTGAGGGCAACGACATAGTCTTCGCCCAAGTTTTGACGTAGCACTTCCTGCGCCTTTAACTGATCGACTGGGTTGTTGAGACGTACCAGCGCGCTGTTGCCTTCAAACGTACCATCGTGGTTATCTAGACCTGCCTCTTCAAGTAAGCTTTGAGACTCGGTTAAGATGCCTTCAGATAGCTGAGTCCCTGCTGCTGCGCTCGTAATCTGCACAGCAGGTTCGTCAGGGTAAAGATTGGGGGCAGCATATAAGCCAGCAACGAGTAGCACGACGGCAATTATTAAGTATTTCCAAGCGGGATATTGCATAATCACTTCTTTAAGTTGATAAACGACTGGCGACATAGGCCACAAGTTAGCAGATGGGAAGTTAGCGATAGCAATGGTCGAGTGCTATGTTCAGCAGCCGTCATCATGCACCATTGCGATCATCCGCGATGATAGTAACGCATAAAAAGTAAAGCAAATAATATAGATGTCTCTTTATCTGGTCACTACAGTCTATATTAGATAAAAATAAAACACCTAAACAGTAAGCCTAATTTATATAGTAATTATACCTTACTGTGTTAATAGCGAAAAATGACCGTAAATCATATACAGTCATTTTTTAGTCATTACATTCAGTAATGCGACAACTATTGAATGATCACTAGTAAAAACCAGTGAACATTCTAATTAGACGCTTTCGATCGTGCCAGCAGGCAATACTGAAATAACAGAAGCACGTTGTACTTTCACGTCAGTATTGTTGTTTAAGCTCACAACGGCATAATCGCCTTCGATCGCTTTAATACGGCCCATTAAGCCACCAGCAAAAATGATTTCACTGCCAACAGTTAATGCGTTAACCATGGCACGATGTTCCTTAGTACGCTTAGACTGCGGGCGAATAACCAAGAAGTAAAAAATCGCAAAAAATGCAACGGGTAGTAAAATCTGACCGAATAGACCTGCAGCACCTGCAGTCTCTGGTGCAGCATGGGCAGCTTGAATAAATAAGCTCATAATATCTCTCAGTAAGTCATGGACAATAATAAAATTAGACGCATAGTAACAAAAAATCTTAGTCTTGGTAACTGTTAATCATAGGCTGAGCATGTTTTTCTTAGCATAAGGCATACTATTAGCCAACGGATAGGACAACATTTTTTTACTATATTCAAATCCTAACGCAAAAGTTCAGATCAGGTAAGCATAAAGAATAGGCTAGTAAAGATGTAATCGTACAACCATTAATAGTAGGGCAATAAAAGTCATCAAAAAACAAAAACTTAAAAATGGCGACTTATTGTGAAATGGTATCATCAATGCTACTATCAAATGGCAATGATTGCCTGCATTTAAGATACTATATATTGAAGCGTAATACGGCTTTTTGAAGCATAGTATGACCTTGAAATAGTTATTAAATCAGCTTTGATTAATGATTTGTACGGTAGACAGTTGCCTTCTATTACTTTAATAATAGTACTCTGCAAATTATTACGAAACACTTATTATATTATCTTCCTTTTCCTCTTTTTAGGTTACCCAACTTGTTCACCACTTTTATGTTTGTACCTCGTTTATGTCGTCCGCGCGCTCATCGTAAAGACGCATCTGCAGAGCCTCCCCCGAGAATGACTACTAGTTCTCGATTTGGTTATACTTCTTTTTCGGCACTTTCTGTATTAGCAATTTTCATGCTACCGCAGACAGTGTGGGCAGCGGGTGCTGTATCAACATCTACCGCTGCGGCAGCCCCAACTGCGCTGAGCATTTCTTTATTAATCTTTTTTGTCTTACTCGCTATTGGTGTCTCTTTTGCTTGCTCATTAGCAGAATCTGTTTTACTGAGCATGACACCATCATTTATTGCGGATGTGCAAGAAAGCAATCCCAAAAAAGCAGAAATGCTCAAAAGCCTTAAAGTAGACAATATTGATCAGTCACTAGCTGCTATTTTAACGTTGAATACGGTTGCCCATACACTCGGCTCTATCGGTGCTGGTGCGCAGGCTACGATCGTATTTGGTAGCGCTTGGTTTGGTCTGTTTTCTGCTCTGATGACGCTTGCTATCTTGTTCATGTCTGAGATTATTCCAAAAACATTGGGTACATTGTACTGGCGTCAGTTAAGCGGCTTGGTTGCTTATTTTGTTCGCGGCATTATCATGATTCTGTACCCATTAATTTGGTTCTCAGAGCGTCTGACGAAGTTATTGGTACGCGGTAAAGAACCGCAGACGTTTAGCCGTCGCGAATTTGCGGCTCTTGCTAGTATCGGTGAAGAGTCAGGACAAATTGACCCGTTAGAGTCGCGTATCATTCGCAACTTGCTTGCATTTGGTGCTATTAAAGTCGAAGATATCATGACACCGCGTTCAGTAATGCTCGCATTTGAAGAAAATAAAACGGTTGCCGAGCTATTGGTTGATCGTCCAAAACTGACGTTTTCTCGCTTACCAATCTATGATGGTGATTTGGATAATATTACAGGTTTTGTCCTAAAAACGGACATGTTACTGGCGAAAGTCAATCATGCTATGCATAAACCGTTGACACAGTTTCAGCGAGACATCACTTTTGTCTTCTCTAAAATGAAGCTATTTGATTTGTTGGAACTGATGTTAAAAAATCGCATTCATATTGCGATTACAGTTGGTGAGTATGGTGAAGTCAAAGGACTTGTAACTTTAGAAGATGTATTTGAGACATTATTGGGTCTTGAAATTGTTGATGAAATAGATCGCGTTGAGGATATGCAAGCATTAGCTCGCCAGATGATGGATAGACGGGTAGAGCGCTTAGGCATGAAACTCAGCGATGATGAGCGGTATGAAGACAGCAACAACGATGCTAAGCTCTAACGAAACTGAGCTTAAATGATGATATTGGTAGTTTAGACATAATCATTTGAGCTAGGGTTTTCAGCATAAGTCCTCAAGAATATTTGAGTTGATAGCCTGTTTTTCATTCGCAATAATTACACAGGGTGTCACATGACTGTGAGAATTCGATGATAGGCTCGGCATATGATATGAGTACACTAATATAGATATATCTATACAGATACACTGTCAAAATAAATGATAAAAGAGCGTTAATCGTCAATATATGACACTAACGAAAAAAAATATCGCTAAGGATTATCATGAAAAAATTATTGGGAAATGGGCTATTAGCTTTATTGGTGAAAAGTGCCAGCATCACTGCAATTGTAGCAGTAGCCAGCACCATTAGTATCAATGCACAAGCGGCTACCATGACCGAGGATTTGGTACAGAACTATGCTGCAGCAATGAAAGCATCAGCGAATAGTCAAAGCATCAATCAGGTATCACGCCTAGTATCAGATGACGCGCTTATTTCTTTATCTAGAAAAGGTAAGTCTACTAGTTTAGATAAAGATGCGTATCTAAGGCTGCTCCAAAACAGTTGGAATGACACGTCTAATTATCGCTATGACATTTCGGTAGAAAACGTGGTGATTACTGGTTCACAAGCAAAAGCTAATGTGACGACCAATGAGAGCTGGGTAAAAGATGGTCAGCAGGTATCATTCGTCACTACATCTCGTGTGACTTTGACCTTGTCTACTGGTAATGCAGTGCTGTTGCGAGCAGTATCACAGGTGGCTATCAACTAAGTCATTATTGACTATGTAGGGCAAGGCAACGCTTTGAGCGTCTATTATTATCTTTTATATTAGGCTAGTTTTTGCTTTATATTGCGTACTATACTATCCATCAACTTTATTTTATTAATTTCTGTCGTTAGGAAGCTTCCAATACCATGTCTACTGTGCTATCACATTCTCGCTCATTTATTGCGTTGCCATTGACGCTTGCGGTATCCACTTTACTGATTAGTGCGTGTAGCAATACATCAGCAGTAAAAAACAACGGTGCGGCCAATAGCTCATCTGTCATCACCAAAAGCCCTACCAACCAAGGGACAAATACAGGTAGTGCAGACTACTCAACGGCGTTTTTGGACGCAGAGAGTTTAGATGAGTTGGCTGACCTGTTAGAAGCCACTGATATGACAATGGTAGAAGGTAATAAGCTTGCCATTCAGCAGTATGGTGATTTGTGGAACCGTTTGCGCGCAGGCTATCGCATGAATGGTGGCAAGCCAATCTATAATCAGCGTATTGAAGGCCAAAAAAGCTGGTTTACCAGTAGACAGGATTATCTAAATCGTCTAACTGCGCGTGCCAGTCGCTATATCTATCATACGGTAAGGGAAGCGGAGCGTCGCAACATTCCGACAGAGCTGGCCTTATTGCCAGTTATCGAGAGCTCTTACGATCCTAGCGGTACGAGTAGTGCGGCAGCCGCAGGCTTATGGCAGTTTATTCCAAGCACGGGCCGTATTTATGGTTTGAACCAAAGCAGCACTTATGATGGTCGTCGTGATGTGATCGAGTCGACACGTGCTGCCTATGACTTCTTGACAGCGTTGCACAACCAGTTTGGTAGTTGGGAGCTAGCATTGGCTGCTTACAATGCTGGGCCTGGCCGTGTACAAAAAGCAATTGATGCCAATGCAGCGCGCGGACTACCAACAGATTATTGGTCACTTCAACTGCCTACTGAAACGATGAACTATGTGCCACGTTTCTTAGCTGTTGCCGAGATCGTTGCCAAGCCTGAACAGTATGGGGTGTATCTACCCGCTATCGCTAACCGTCAGCATTTCCGTAGTGTGCCTGTTAATTACGGTGTGAGCTTGTCTGAAGTGTCACAGTTGACTGGCGTTAGCTACGATGAGCTAGAGCGTTTAAACACTGCACTGACTTCAGGCCGTGTTGATTCTTCGGGTCCGCAGCGTGTCATTATTCCAAACGATGTTAGTCTCAATACTGATGCTAAATTAAGTGGGCTCAGAGGCAATGGTACAGGCAATGTACTTGCATCGACTAATACAGACAGCTCAAGTACGACATCGACTACGCCAAGCTACAATAACAAACCATATAGTGCCTCATCGCTACCGTCTACTGGCAGTGCATTAGCTGACTATGCCGCTAGCGCTAGCGTACCTCAGCAGACAACCAGCTATATTTCACCGTCTGCCACATCAAGCAGCTCTGTAGGTAGTAGTAATTCCTCAGCTCGTACAGAGCCACCACTGACCACTGCAGAAACTAATAAAATCAATGCTGAGCTTAAGAGTAGTAACAGTCTACCGACTACGTCCGCTCAGATTACTCAGAACAATACGATTGTCCAAGAACCACCACTTAGCAAAGAAGAGCGTGATTTCATTGCGAGTCAGATCCGTAGAAGTACTTCTGAGACCAATGTCATCAATGCTGACGGTAACATCAATTTATCAGCCGTACAGACGCAGCAGTCTATCTTAGAAGCAAGTGGTGAAGAGAAAAAACTTAGTTTTGCCAAAAATACGGTAAGTAAACCAAAACCACAAGGCACTCGTACTACCTATACAGTAAAACGTGGCGATACGCTTTCGAATATCGCGAGCCGAGCAGGGGTTAGCTGGCGTGAGATTGCAGAATGGAACCAAATAGATGCCAGTGCTAACCTGCTATCTGGTAGTACGCTGTACTTATACGATGCTAAGACCATTGAGCCATTAAGTACTGCTAACAACGCAGTTGCTAGTCAGCCTGACAGTTACGTCGTAAAAAGTGGTGATACCCTTATCGGTACAGCAAATCGTTTTGGTTTGTCAGTTACCCAGCTAGCCAGCTATAACAACCTTAGTAGCCGTGCTGATCTGTTAAGGGGTCAAAAACTATGGCTCATACCAGGTAAAGTTACTGCACCTAAAACTACACCAGCAGCACCTTCTACCAAGCCGAGTCAGTCAAGCAGCGCGACTAAGAACTATAGAGTAAAAGCAGGGGATGGACTGATTGCATTAGCACGTCAATTCAATGTGTCGACAGATACTTTAGCCAGTCTCAACGGTATCAATACTAAAAGTTCGCTATATGTTGGTCAAACGCTTAAAGTACCAGCCAACGTCGATTTTGATGCTGTAAATACTACAGGTGCTAGCAGTAGCAACAGCTCAAGCTCAGTGGCTACCACCAGTTATAAAGTAAAATCAGGTGACACACTGATTGGTATTGCTAACAGCATCGGAATTAGTGCAACTGAACTGGCTGCGGTAAATAGTAACTTTGATGCAAAAGCCCGTCTGCAACGTGGCCAAACGATTAAAGTTCCTGCTTCTAAAGAGTTGGTTGACCGTCAGTTAAATGATAAAGCGGTCAGTTACAAGGTAAAATCAGGTGATACGCTAACGGGTGTCGCCAGACGCTATAATATTGGCTTAAGTGATTTGGCATCAGCAAATAATCTGAACACTAATTCTAATCTTATACTGGGTCGTACTATCACTATCCCTGCTAGTGGCAGCGTCGCAAGTACATCTACTAGCAGTCAAAGCAGCAGTTCTGCTAGTAGCAGTAGTAGCTCAGCAAGTAGCGGAACAAAACTGAGCAACACCGAAAGTTACAAGGTGAAATCTGGTGATGGCCTCATTGCTTTAGCACGTCGGTTTGGCGTATTGGTAGAAGACTTGGCAGCAACCAACAATCTAGCGACTAATGCTCAGCTACAACGCGGGCAAACACTAAAAGTGCCAAAAGCGACAGTAAGCTATACGGTTGGCTCGGGTGATAGTTTGATTGGCCTAGCCCGTAAATATGGTGTCTCAACGCAAGAACTGGCTGATATGAATAATATCGCAGCCAATACTATGTTACAGCGTGGTCAGCGTTTAACCGTACCTAATCGTTAATCAGTATTTTATTATCGAATGATGTTTAAGTAGGTAGTACTAAATCAATCGTATCGCACAAAAAAGCTGCTCTTTATAAGAGCAGCTTTTTTTATTGAAAAAGAATAACTTACTGTAAGAATTCAGCTTACAAGCCGTCTATTACTATCTGTAAATTAGACAGTCTGAGTTTTAATAGTCTCAAGATAGCTTCTGATATTACTGACATAGTGCATGGCTTGACCATAGCGGCTATTCGATGCTCTATTGTCTGCTAAATAAGCATAGACGTTCGCCCAGCTCTTATCGTCGATACCTTGATCTCGTAGTTCGCGTTGGATTCTTTTTACCGCATTAGGACCCATGTTATAACCTGCAAGGGCAAACCAGATACGGTCAGTTTTTGGCACATCAGCAAAATCTGCTTTCACTTGCTCTAAATAACGTGCGCCGCCACCAATACTTTGATAGGGGTCAACGCGATCTGAGACGCCCATCGCTTTTGCGGTATTGTTGGTCAGCATCATCAATCCGCGTACACCAGTCGGCGACACAGCGTTGGCATCAAGATGTGACTCTTGATAACCCATCGCGACCAGTAGTTCCCAGTCGTGATTGTAATTGCGTGCTTGCTCTTCAAACGAAGACTGATAGTCAGGTAATTTTTCTGTCAACGTTCTATGAAAATGATCCTGACTATAGGCATCTTTTAGCAAGTTTTGATTGTAAAACGCGGCAAGCTTTTGTGTGTTTTGCAGCTTGATGCTATCGCACAAAAAGTAACTGGCCTTTCTTGATAATGGGTCATTAGACGAGCTAAATGACCAACTTACTTTGGGATGTAAACCATTTTTAGTCAGACTAGAATCATAACCACAGCTGACATTGATAGACGAGAGGTTTAGCTGGCTTTTTAGCTTGGTGCTGGCCGTAGTCAACGCCATATCGGCATTGCCTGTTCTTAATGCTTTTAGCGCCGCTTCTTCACTGGCATAGGCTTTTAGATTGATATCGACACCAAGCTCGTCGGCATACGTGCGCACCAGATCAAAGCCAAAACCATGTTGGAAGCCATCGGTAGCAAAGTAAGTGCTATCGCCTGGCACCGCAGCAATGGTCAAGGTGTTCTCCAGCATGACATTGTCATAGGCTGGTACTGATGTGTTTATGGTCGTCAAACTCTCAGCGGGCAAAGAGAGCAGAGCGATGCTTGAGATTTGTGCCAGCTTCTTGGTTCTGGCAAAACGATTAGACGCAGTAGGGGTAAAGGATGAAACGATGTTACTTTTGGTGTTTAGTAGGCGTTTAGATGGACGCAGTAAATAAGAAATACGGCGTTTGGCCCCTTGCGCAGATACTTTTACACGATAAGTAATACGCTGCATGGATGTCTCCTAATTTTAGCCATCCTGCTTACCGCAAAAACACGTACAAATATATATGCATAATATTGATATATATCGATATCGTGTTTTAAATAGAGTGGCATTTTTAATAGGATAAATGCCGCTCTATCTTGTTTGACTATAGCGCCACTAGCGTACTCTCTCTAAGAGTTAGTGGGATAGTTTGTCGTCAGCCAGCTATCGATGTGTCATAAAGCGTTATAAACAGTATTCGTAAGTACTGGGTCAAAATACTGAACACATAGCGACGCGAAGGATATACATCAGATGATTCCTTCATCGATAACTAAATATGGCTAGTGGCCAAACAACTATACATCAAACATAGGTAAGGTCATGATTAAGTTATTGAGACAAAGACATAGTTTGAAACATTGATGTAAAGTTTTGCCAATCAGGCAAGTACATTCATCTATTTTAACTATGCTAACTGTGATGGCTGGCTAACTTTTGAATCACTAATATTAAGTTACTAGTAATAGGGTAGCTGGCTATTAAAGTTAATTGTCCAGCGATGAGGAGAAACGAATAACCAAAATTGATAACATATAGCTGCTTATCAAACTGACTATCTCATACCGTCATCGCGACACTAAAAATAAAAAAATACCATGCTGCTAACGTTTATAGTGCAAACATAGTATCTCAATGGGTAGCGGTTTAAAATCTTATCGCTGATATAGCATGATAAAATCTTAAACAATTACCAGCGTCATTTTAGTGCCATAACCGGAAGCTGTAATAATGGGAAGTTTCATGACAAAACTTACTGTCTTACGGGTTGTAATATGCGGTTACTTCTTGCATTATTCAAGTGGAGTTAAGAAAAAAACGATAAAACTTAACAATTAAGCTATAAACGGATAATTTTTCAGGTATTTAGTACGTAATAATCAGAAATAGAATAATCAAGCCTAAATAGAAGCAAAAATAGACTTTATACTTATAAGATAATTACAGCTGCTATTAAGTCTAGTTTGGTTTTTGAACTATTTTTTTCTGCAACTAATAGCTGTTTAAAATACTTTTCTATGTAGCTACTCTATAAAACATTCGTCTATAACCCGTCACTATATAAACAACAACCTTATCAGCAGCATGATTTATGCTGGATTCTCGATATCAATAAAGGTAACTGGTAAACCAAATTTTTGAGCGACTATCTTTCCTAACGCTTGAATACCGCCACGCTCCGTTGCATGATGACCACAAGCAAAATAATTAATACCAAGCTCACGTGCGCTATGCGTGGTACGCTCAGATATTTCACCAGAGATAAACGCATCACAGCCCATGGTAGCAGCTTGCTCAATCATATCCTGCGCACCGCCTGTACATATCCCCACACGTTCTATCAGCCTAGCATCTGTCTGGGCAGAGGCATCTGTATGATACTCAGCTGCGATATGCAGTGGCGAGCGTCCTAATGCCTGAGTAATGGTGGCAATAAGGGCATCAGCACTTTGTGGTGTACAAGTGGCGATATTGCCCACAGGATGAGATTCGGTAGGATAGAGCGCACCAATGATTTTCATATCTAACATATTAGCAAGTTTTGCGTTATTACCAGAGAGAGGATGCGCATCGAGTGGTAGGTGATAGCCAATCATAGAAATACCGTGTTGCATCAATTTTCGCACGCGTCGACCTTTCATACCGGTGAGCGTGGCAGGTTCACCTTTCCAAAAATAGCCATGATGTACCATAATTGCATCGGCATTGTCAGCGACGGCAGCATCGATTAAGGCTTCACAAGCCGTTACACCAGTGACAATACGCTGAATCGGTCGTCCACCATCGACTTGTAGGCCATTTGGTGCATAGTCCTTAAAAGCACTGGCGGATAAATAGTCGTCACAGAACTGTGTCAATGTCTGAGCACTGATGCTCTGATTGGTAGAGTCTACTGCTGTATTATTTGCAGTCATTATGTTTTCCTATCGTCAATAAAATATATGTCGTAATAAAGTGCTGTGGATTGAGTCAGCAAGAATTATCTATCATGTTTGAGAGTATCTGATTTTAAAATTCTAGCTCTATAGAAGTTATTTTAACATGCCGTTGTAAGCAAGCAGACAAGCTGGATAACTGAAATGGTACACGATACGTTACTATTTAATGGTATTGCGGTTATAATTTATACTTGTGAGTATGTCTAGCTATAGAGCACTTGACCACCCTATGAGTGGCTCAATACTAGCTAAGCCGCTAGCATTACCTCATGTCGTTTTTCATTGTCCGTTTGCATTAAATTTATAGAGGTTGTGTATGTCGTCATCCCGGAACACCAATAACAAGACGTCTTTATTAAAATGGTTACCTTGGGTCTTATTGCTGATAGTATTGGCAGCGTTTATCTGGTTGTTCACGAGTATGAAGTCGACGTCGGAGGCTACATGGGAGCCACCAAGAACTCCGCCTGAGGAGCAGCAAGCGTCTGAGACAGTATCGGACACGCCAGAGCCGATATCTTCTTATCATGATGCAGTGGCACGCGCATCGCAATCTGTGGTCAATATCTACACAACCCAAACGATGACAGAGCATCCTTATATGGATGATCCTGTACTGCGTCGTTTCTTTGAGTTTCATGGTGGTCCATCACAAGAGCAGGGCAATACAAACTTAGGCTCAGGGGTCATCGTATCAGAAGACGGCTATATCGTGACCAATGCCCACGTCATCGAAAAAGCAGATGAAATCACAGTCGCGTTCAATGATGGTCGTAAAAACCGTGCCAGAATCATCGGTACAGATCCTGATAGTGACTTAGCCGTGATCAAGGTTGATATGACAGGACTGACGCCGCTTGGCTTCCGCGAAGATCCGATTCGTGTGGGTGATTTGGCACTAGCGATTGGTAATCCATTTGGTGTGGGTCAGACAGTGACGCAGGGGATTATCTCAGCGACTGGACGTACTGGACTGGGTGTGAATAAGTTTGAAGACTTTATCCAAACGGATGCGGCGATCAACCCAGGTAACTCAGGCGGCGCACTGGTTGATGCTCGTGGTGAGCTGGTCGGTATCAACACCGTCATATTCTCTCGTTCTGGTGGCTCGATGGGTATTGGCTTTGCGATTCCAACGGCGCTGGTTGAGCAAGTGATGAATGCACTTATCAAAGATGGCCGTGTCAGTCGTGGCTGGTTAGGTATCGAAATTCAGTCACAGCTACGTGACCCAACGCAGCTTGAGACCTCAACAGGCGTGGAAGTGCTAAACGTCATTGATGGTAGTCCAGCAGCAAAAAGTGGCCTACGTGTTGGTGATATCGTGCTGACTATTGATGATGTCGAAATGACAGACGCCAATACCTTGATTCAGTATGTGGCTCGTAAGCCGCCAAATACTGAGCTAGATGCGCAAATATTGCGTCAAGGTCAAAACGCCCAAGTAAAAATCACCCTAGAAGAGCGTCCAGCACAAGAGCCGATTGAACGTCCTGTCGTACTGCAAAATGAAAGCATGGGCGGAATGAATCAGCCAAATATTCAAAACGATGAAGAAACACCGATGATGTCAAAAGCAGAGCGTGATCGCATGCGTGAAGAGCTGATGAAACTGTTTGAGCAGGATGCTACGGCACAGTAGGGTGTTTTGATAATATGTGCTATCCGTTAGCACATTGATTTAGTCGATAGCATAAAAAAGCGCGCTCCTTTAGATAAGGAGCGCGCTTTTTGTTGGCGTAAGTTTTAGCAAAGCTGATTTCTGTAAAGCTAATTATCGAAAGGTTAAGTTTTTGCGTTTATCATTCCACTAGGACTTTTCGATTGGGTCATGATTGATATGAATGACGCCTTGCACACGGCAGCAACAAGGCAAGATTTCATCGTCTTCAATCATCGCCAGTGGATCAAATGGATAATCGACCGTATGCGAGCTGGCGATACGCTTGACTCGGCAGCTACCACAGTAGCCTTCACGGCATTGATAATTGACATCATGTCCAGTGCGCAGCAGACCATCAAGCAGACTTTCATCATCATGCAAGTAGAATTGCTGTTTACTGGTCATTACCCACGTCATAATTCATCCTATTGGGATATGTCTTTGCTATTACTATAAAAGCTTAAAAAGATTACAGTTCAAAGCTCTTATAGCTCAAGCCTTTACAACTCAAAGTCATCAAAATCACTGTCTGATAAGTCAGAGTCAATCTGACCAACCAAGTACGAGCTAATCTCAGTCTCTTGTGGTGCGACTTGCACATTGTCAGACGACAACCACGTGTTGATCCACGGGATTGGGTTTGATTTTGAGTTCGGGAACGCCGCTGGCAAGCCGACGGTTTCCATACGCAAGTTGGTGATGTACTCAATATATTGGCAAAGGATGTCTTTGTTTAGACCAATCATTGAGCCGTCTTTGAACAGATAACCTGCCCATTCTTTTTCTTGTTCAGCAGCCTTGCGGAAGATTTCGATGCTTTCTTCATAACACTCTTCGGCAATCTCGACCATCTCAGGATCGTCACGACCATTACGCATAAGGTTCAGCATGTGCTGTGTACCCGTCAAATGTAGCGCTTCATCACGAGCGATTAGCTTAATGATTTTGGCATTGCCTTCCATCAATTTACGCTCAGCAAAGGCAAACGAGCAAGCAAACGACACATAGAAACGAATGGCTTCTAAGACGTTGACCGCCATGATGCACAGATACATCTGCTTTTTCAGTGATTTCAAATCAACCGTGACTTGCTCGCCATTGACGTTGTGCGTACCTGGGCCATACAGGCTATATAACTGTGAGTTACGGTACAGTTCATCATAGTACTGGGCGATATCAGAGGCACGGCCTAAGATGTGCTCGTTTTGCATAATGTCATCAAAGATAATATTTGGGTCATTGACGATATTACGAATGATATGCGTATAGCTGCGTGAGTGAATGGTCTCAGAGAACGACCATGTCTCAATCCATGTCTCAAGCTCAGGGATAGACACCAGCGGCAGTAGCACCACATTTGGACTACGACCTTGGATAGAGTCGAGTAGGGTCTGGTACTTGAGGTTACTCAAAAATATATGCTGCTCGTGCGAGGACAGATTGCTAAAGTCGATACGATCCTTTGATACATCAACTTCTTCTGGACGCCAAAAGAACGATAGCTGCTTTTCAATCAATTGCTCAAAGATAGGGTGCTTTTGTTGGTCATAGCGTGCTACGTTGACTGGCTGACCAAAGAACATCGGCTCTTTTAGCGCATTGTTTGGCGTTTGAGAAAAAATCGAGTAAGTCATGGGACTGCCTTTATAATTGATACGGTTATTAATTTATAGGGGTTTGACTGGTTTTGATTTGATGCAATAACACATTCTGGTTTATAGCTTTTTAGCTTAGAGGTTCTCTAGCGATATCTGTGACGACTCTTGGCCATCGTTTATATAGGCTTTGAATATCTCGCTCAGCTCACTATCATCAAGCGCTTCTAATTCATCAAGTGCGCTTTTGCGTAGGGTGCTCACATCAGGCTCTTCTGCTGCTATTTTTGTGTCTTTTTTAGCCACTCTCGATGCTGGTTTTTTGGCTGCTTTTGCTACGTTTTTTTTGGTGGCGGCTGATTTTGGTGTTTTACTGGTATCTAACTGCTGACGCACCGCTGCAATATCAACCTCGACTTGTACGATATGCGAGCCACCATCGTCTAGCTCTGAAAATACGTTTGGGATAAACAAGCCACCGTCTTTGATGATCGCAGTATATTGCACATGACCTCCGTCAGTTTTATGGTTTGTGTGTTTCAATGATAACAGTAGCCAATCCCGCCTACCGCTTGTATCTGCTTTGCCGCTGGCGTGCAGTCTATCGTGTTTGACCGCATTCCTGTTGTCTCGATACTGCGCTCAGCCACAGCCTGCATCGCCATCGTCGTTAGCAGGATACCGCTATAGTCGCGGCTAAACGACCTCGTTGTAGCAAGGTTGGTCTTCCTAATCAAAACTGATATTTAAGCATCGTTTGTAGGGTGCTTTTTAAGCAGAGTTAAACTAAACTTTCAAACTGTTGGCGCGTGGAACGCACCTTACATCACGAACCAACATAAGCTATAAAGTTGGACTTTTTTTGTGTAGGTTTGGTTTTTAACCCAGCCTACAACAACCGCTACGATCTAAAGGTAGGTTGGTGTCGAAGGATGAGACCTGAGAGCCGTAAAAATGAAGCATTGCTTCATTAGGCTCGCAAGGAAAATCCTTTAAATAGGATTTTCTATTATTCAATTAAAATCGTTAGGTGTCGCAAGCTCCACCCAACCTACGCTTGCTAATTTTAGAACGAAAATTAGGTCTTATTTGTTATTCTATATATTTTGTAGGGTGTGCTTCGCGAATTAAGCCTATAGAAATTATGCTTAACGATTCACCCCCTGTTGATTAACGCCAGCCTATAATGAATTGCTTTTTGTTTCATCAAATAGACTATTAAAAGTTATTTTAATAAAACTTGGCATTCTAGGATCTGAAAAGCTATAGCATCCTGGTGCTGTTTTATTAAGTATATTAGTATCACTAAAATTTTCCGAAAGTCTCGAAAGTCTTCTATTAATAGTACTGGAAGGTATAGTCATACCGAATAATTCGTTTAGTTTATTAACAACTTCTCTGCTTCTAAAGTCTTTCTTATTACAGTGAGAAGTTGCTAGTAAAAGAAGCTTATATTCGTTAGGCTTTTTTATATTTCTAAGCATATTATCTAACGAGCTTAACAAGGTACTCTCAGAGTCTTTTGAAGAACGAATCAATGCCTCGTTAAGTATATCCTCCTCTATATGACTTTTGTTCTGCTCAATAGCAATCTCAGAACATTTTAAACATATCAAATGTGTAAAATGGGGAAAACCAGAGCTGATGTTTACAATTTTATCTACAACATCGTCACTAGGCTTTTTACCAATAGATTTCATGCCATTTAATACTATCTTTTTAATATCTTCATTTGACATTCTTTCTAAATGAATTTCTTTTAGACATCTTTCAATTGACTTATGACCAGCCGTTAATTCATTAGCTGTTTTCGCTATACCAATCAGTATTATCTTAAAACCAGAGTCAAAATCACTTAATAGTTTTATCAGCTCGGCAAGTTTACGTTTATCTTCACTGTTAGATAAAGTATCAACTTCATCTAACAGA
The DNA here is from genome assembly GCF_052376235.1 of Psychrobacter sp. AOP7-A1-24. NCBI lineage: Bacteria > Pseudomonadati > Pseudomonadota > Gammaproteobacteria > Moraxellales > Moraxellaceae > Psychrobacter > Psychrobacter sp. AOP7-A1-24. The sequence goes on from NZ_JBQSVM010000023.1 coordinate 43,596, forward strand.
AGAATACCGTCTAGATCTTTTAATTTATCGGCTACCCAAGATGGAGAGTCGAGATTGGTCTGGCTTCTATGGTTTATATTAGTTTCATGTTCGCTAACTAATTCGCCTTTGGCTACAGCTATATTGGCACTTGCAGTACCAGTATACTTAACTCTCTTACTATCACCGCTTTTAAAAATACTTACACCAGCATCAGTTAGTGGTTTGTGCAATAAAGTACTAAAAGTATCACTTCTGTCGCAACTTTTAGAGTAAATTTTTCCCTTATTAAGAGCTTCATTGATTTTTCTCAAAATAAGATTACAAGTGGTTTTGGCTAAAGAGGTTTTACCTACGCCTCTATCTCCAAATAATAAGATATGTAGTCCAGGCGAGGTTATTACCCCAATGATTCTTTTTACCTCTTCATCTCGACCAAAAAAATGTTCTAACTGATTTATAGGTATATGAGGAGTAAAGACTTTCCTTACTCCGCTTTTAATTATCTTAACTTCATCAGTTATACTTTGTTGGATATCAGACATCTGTGAACTCCTTGTAAACATGTGATGCCTCCTAGATCTTACAAGCACCGCCAGCACAATCATCTTCCATATCTGCTTGGGCATCGTTCGCACCATCACGAGTGTTATGGTAATACAACGTCTTCACGCCCATTTTATAAGCGTTTAGCAGATCTTTTAGCAATATCTTCATCGGTACACGGCCACCAGCATAACGAACTGGATCGTAGTTAGTGTTGGCAGAGATACTTTGATCGACGAATTTTTGCATGATAGCGACCAGCTTTAGGTAACCGTCATTGTTTGGCATTTGCCACAGTAGCTCGTACTGATCTTTTAGGGTGGCAATCTCAGGCACGACTTGTTTTAGGATGCCGTCCTTTGACGCTTTGATAGACACTAGACCACGTGGTGGCTCGATACCGTTGGTTGCGTTGGCGATCTGGCTTGAGGTCTCAGACGGCATCAATGCAGTTAGGGTAGAGTTGCGTAGACCGTGTGCTGTGATCTCGCCACGTAGCGTCTCCCAATCGAGATGTAGTGGCTCTTGGCAGATCTTATCCAAGTCGGCTTTGTACGTATCAATCGGTAAGATACCTTGTGAGTAAGTGGTCTCATTGAACGCAGGACACGCGCCTTGCTCTTTTGCCAATTTGTTCGACGCTTTTAGTAGATAGTACTGTAGTGCTTCAAACGTCTGATGGGTCAGACCTAGTGCTGAGTCGTCAGAGTAGCGTGCGCCATTCTTAGCCAAGTAATACGCATAGTTAATCACGCCCACACCGAGCGTACGGCGACGCATGCTGCCGTTTTCAGCCGCTTTGACCGGATAGTCTTGATAGTCGAGCAGGGCATCTAGCGCACGGACGATGAGCTCGGCTGGCTCTTCGATATCGCTGACGTTTTCGACTTTACCCAAGTTGACCGCTGATAGCGTACAAAGCGCGATTTCGCCTGCTTCGTCATTGATGTTATCCAGTGGTTTGGTCGGTAGGGCGATTTCCATACATAGGTTTGACTGGCGAATCGGCGCAACGGCTGCGTCAAATGGGCTATGCGTGTTGCAATGATCGACGTTCTGGATATAGATACGACCCGTGCTGGCGCGCTCTTGCATCATTAGGCTGAATAGATCTGCTGCTGGGATCTGGCGGCTACGGACGTTAGGATCGTTTTCGTACTTGGTATATAACTCTTCGAATTTGTCTTGATCTTCAAAGAATGCATCATACAAACCTGGCGTGTCACCTGGTGAGAACAGCGAGATGTCTTGGCCTTTGATTAGGCGCGTGTACATCGTTTTGTTCAACTGTACGCCGTAGTCCATGTGACGCACACGGTTGTCTTCGACGCCGCGGTTGTTTTTGAGTACCAGTAATGACTCAACTTCTAAATGCCATAGCGGGTAGAATAGGGTCGCAGCACCGCCACGCACGCCGCCCTGTGAGCAGCATTTAACAGCAGTTTGGAATAGCTTATAGAATGGGATACAGCCAGTATGCTGTGCTTCGCCGCCACGGATAGGGCTACCAAGGGCACGGATACGACCCGCGTTGATGCCGATACCAGCGCGCTGTGACACATAGCGTACGATAGCGCTGGTGGTCGCATTGATAGAGTCTAGGCTGTCACCACATTCGATGAGTACGCACGAGCTAAACTGACGTGATGGGGTACGCACGCCCGCCATGATAGGCGTGGGTAGTGAGATTTTGAATTGTGAGGTCGCATCATAGAAGCGTTTGACGAAATCGAGACGATCTGATTTGTCATATTGGCTAAACAAGCACATACCAACCAGCATGTACAAGAACTGCGGGCTCTCGTAGACAGTCTTGCTTACGCGGTCCTGTACCAAGTATTTACCAGCCATTTGCTCAACAGCCGCATAAGCAAGATTCATATCGCGCCAGTGGTCAAGGTACGCTTCTAGCTCATCGAACTCAGCACGGCTATAGTCCGCTAGGATATGCTCATCATACTTGCCAGCTTCTGTTAGGGTTTGAACATGGTCATATAAATGCGGCGGCGTGAATTTGTTATAAGCAATCTTACGTAGATGAAAGATTGCTAAGCGCGCAGCCAGATATTGGTAGTCCGGCGTGGTTTCAGAGATCAGGTCGGCAGCAGACTTGATGATGGTTTCGTGAATGTCACGAGTCTTGATACCTTCATAAAACTGGATGTGCGACTTTAGCTCGACTTGTGATACAGACACATTTTCCAAGCCATCTGCGGCCCACGCTATCACCTTGTGAATTTTGTCTAAATCAATAGGCTCTAAACGTCCATCACGTTTGGTTACTTGGATTTTGTCAATATGTGTCATGCTGGCCTCTATTTTGATTGCTTATTGTGATGCTACGCGCCGAGTGGGCGGCAGACATTCTTTATAACGCTATTATGTTGGGTTGTGATAGGTCGTTTTTTGGACAAAAGGCTACCACTACTCGTAGTGACGGTTAAAATCACTGAGTACTACATATAGCGTGTTTGTTAATTGGTAGGCACAATATAGCGGGAAAATTTTGAAAATACTATATTGATTTTAGAATAAAACTATGTTGCTACAAGGTTGTAGGTGGTCCAAATTTTGGCAAAGGACGATGGGATAAGGGTTAGACGCAAATGAGGCCAATAATAAAATTTTTGTAAAAATTTCGTGACGATTTGCTTTTCATTCTCTCGGTTATTGTCGGCTGATAATGGGAGTCATGGCGGCAATAATGCGGGCGCAGATTGTACATCAAACCACAAAAAATCGCCACCCATATGTTACTACTAATGAGTGACGATTTGGACTAAAAAGTCGTTAAAGTTTTCTATGCGACTTATAAAACGATACGAACCGTTTTTGCATTATCCAATGAGGCATAAAGCGTATTCACTTGTTCAGCAGCCGTTAGGTACAAATTGACCCGTGCCGAGTGAAAACGACCTGTTTTAGACGGTTTAACTTCGATTGAGGCCAAATCAAAGTCAGGGAACTGGCTACCCAAGATGAGCTTTATCTCATTAAGCAGACCCTCACGCTCGCCTTCATGACCGATGATGCTGAGTGGGTAGTTCATCGGGAACTCCCAAAGCTCTGGGTTTTGAATGTCGGTCTTTTTGCCTACCAATGCGCCTCTATTTGGCGTCAGGTCAGTGACTTTAACTGAGGGTTTATTACTGGTTGGGCTATTTGCGCTTTTGTCGACGTTATCGTTGTTGTCTTTTGAATCATCACTCATGATATGAGCCTCGCTTTTATTAAGATTTAGCTATTAAATTAAGAGATTTATTGGCTATTTATAGTGGTGCTGACCTTATTATTCAAGTGCAATGCTGGAATACGGCAATGACTTCGATCGAAAAGGTTCGCCCCTTATTATCATTCTCTGTGGCAAACAGCTACTGCAAATAACTGTTGATAGGTGCGATCTCAGGCGGGATGTCCGTCTCTCCCATAGCGTCTAATAAGTTGATTTCAATCGTGCGCGATAGTGCCATCAGTGGCAGCTGATTAGACGCAAAACCAAATGGCTCTTCTAGCTCTTCACTAAGGGCGTCTAAACCGAAAAAGGTATACGCAATGACAGCGCAAATGAGGGGCGTTGCCCAACCGAGCGAGGCCACCAAGCCAAAAGGCAAGGTAATACAATACAGGTAAGTCGTACGATGCACCAATAGCATGTAAGCAAACGGCAGTGGCGTATAATGAATACGTTCGCAGGCTGCCAAGACAATCGTCATAGACGTCAGGCGCTCGTCCATGTTTTGTACCATCAGCTCCGATGACAACTGTTGACGACGTACATCACCGAGCTGTTTACCTAACAGGCGCATTAAATAGTCGGGTAGGTTTCTCGCTTGACGCATGCTGTCATGATGGGCCGCTGCGACGAAAGGCTCGACATCTTCCCAAGGTGAGGTACCGCGTAGTCTGTGGCGCACAGCGTGAGCAAAAGCAATGTTCAGATGAATCATCGAGCGCTGAGCGTCACGTCCAGCTTCAGTATCATCGTCTACAAAAGACAGCACTTGACGAGTAAAGCTACGAGAATCATAAACCAATTGTCCCCATAGTCCGCGCGCCTCCCACCAACGTTGGTAGCTAGCGTTATTCCGAAACCCCAAAAACAACGACAGTGCAATTCCTAGCAAGGTAAAAGGCGCCATACCATAATAAGGAAAAGAGTCAGGAAGCCAATGTTGTACAACCGTTATGACTGTACTAAGAATAGCGATGAGTAAAATTTGCGGATAGACTTTCGGAATGACTGACCCGCGCAGGGTAAGAAATATCTTAAGGGCGTTTGGGGTTTGCCGGACAATCATGCGAGTTCCCTAGCGACGCAGTGTGTAAATACACTATTATTTGTAGGGTATGATTCTAATATAGAATTAAAATCTGTAAAGCCTAAAAGTCTATAAATTTATTCAAACAGAAGGGTAGGGTAATAACTCAAGCTGGATAATAAGGATAGCTAAAATAGTTAAATTCTTGGCAAAAAGTAGAAGGTAATAGGTCGTCAAAAGGAAGGGATAGCTAGAAAGGATGTCATCAGTTTGGATGACGTGGTAACGAAGAAGTTAATCGTTATATTGGAATATTTAGATTTATTGCAGTGAAGTGAAATAATCTAAAGATGATTAGAAATTTTTAAAGCTTTAGCAGCTCTTTTTCAACTTCGTTAAGAAAGGCTTTGATATTGGCTTCGTGACGCTGATAAAACGTCCATTGTCCATGGCGCTCAGAAGTAACCAGTCCTGCTTTTTTTAACACACCCATATAGTTTGAAATGGTTGATTGTGACAATCCTGACTTTTCTTGAATGTAGCTGACGCATACACCATCCAAATCAGCATGCTCTGGTAATGAGGCTGGAAAATTTGATCTGTCTTTCAACCATTTTATGATTTGACGACGCATAGGGTTGTTAAGTGCAGATATTATGTTTTCTGTATTCATAAAATATTTGATATCGATACCTAGTTAATAATCAACAACTGTCAGAGATAAGCACTAGGTGCTTAGCTTGCTCATTATGGTGCTAAACAAGAAAGCAGTGTAAGGTCTATATAGTGTTAATACATTGATTTTATAAAAATAAATGACTACTGTTAGGACACCGCGCGCAAACATCGGTTATTCCTGAACTATACTTTTATATGACAGTAGATTATACAGTCAAAATTAGCTTAATTATGGCAGTTGTACTGTCTAGTCATCGGAATATTGTCGAATAATATCAATATGTGATTGGTAAAGCAGTCTGTTTCAAGTCGAATTTAACATTAAACGTTGTTAAGGCCTGCTTATTAAATAAACGTTATTCTCAACATCCCGAGCAGTAAGATAGTATTAGAAAGCTTCTGATATGACAAGGGCGTGTTGAATATTCAACACGCCCTTGCTGTTTTACGTTCTTCAATTTTATTAAGCTTTTTTATTAATGTGGTTAGCGTCGCGGTAGAGTGCTAAAAATTTAATAAACATGGTCGTGATATTTCAGCTTTTTAGAAAGGCCTCAATCTTTGGTTTAATAGTCATAGAGACAATGACCATTAACGCCAATCCTACTGGTAATGCAACTAGAAACCCTTCTAACCAACCGTTTAAAAATGCCGTTTGATTAGCAAAACCAATCGTCTTTGAGGCAGTACTAAAGGCCAACATAGACTCCATTATACAAACCATCAATATACCTGTGATGAGATTGCGCTTGTACGCTTTGGTATTAGGTAGCTTGTGATTAATAAATTTTGTTACCAGACCCATCAGTAAGAAGCCAATCGGCATGATCGCATACGCCACCAGTAGCGATCTAGACCAGTCTATAAAAAATGTATCGGAGTATCCG
>NZ_JBQSVM010000024.1:0-49318 GCF_052376235.1 Psychrobacter sp. AOP7-A1-24
CCATTAAAAATTATTAATTTGAATCACGTTTGTTCCTTGCAGTATAATAACGATAATTATTATCATTTTCAATAACATTCGACATATTTATTAGTCGTAGCAGTATCTTTTTATAACAATCATTTTATTTGTGTAAGTAGATATAAGTGTGCATGTAACCGAATATTATAAAAGGTAGTAAATTGACGATGAACTGTAAATTTGCTTATTTTTTAATCGATTTTGTAGATAACTGCTGTTATATTAAACCTCTATTAACGAAGCCCATTGGAATGCTCCTATGTCTGATAATAACCTTATGATACGACCTATCGATTTATTTAAAGTCCTATCTGATCCGACACGCCTAAAAATATTTCAAATTCTTTTTAAAAAAGAAGCACGTTGCGTGGGTGATTTGGTAGATACGCTTGATCAACCACAACCAACGATATCACGACACCTAAACCATTTGAAAAAACTGGGTATTTTAAGCTGTGTGCGTGACGGTACCTGGATGTGGTATGAAGTTGCTGATGATTTACCAGATTGGTGTCAAGATATTTTAGACATCACCTACGAGCAAATCTCTTCTAAGGCGACCAATAGAGACGTATCAGACCTTGCGTAGATACTGTTGTCCGTTTAGATATTTGACTGCATTTCATTAAAAATGCTTGAAAAAATAAATCTGCGGCAAAGCACTAAACAAAAAAAGACCTACTCGCGTAGGTCTTTTTTTTTGGCTTAAACATTGATATTTAGACACAAATTGATTTAGGTCAAGTGCTTATACAAGGTCTAAGAAATCGCTGATAAAGGTATTGGCAGGATTGTGTATCAATTCCTCTGACGTTCCTACCTGCTCTACTCGGCCCTGATTCATCACAACAATCTCATCTGATACTGCACGTGCTTCTTCTTGATCGTGTGTCACCATGATGCTGGTGATACCAAGCTCGTGATGAATGTTCTTTAGCCATGTGCGTAGCTCTTTACGTACTTTAGCATCCAGTGCCCCAAATGGTTCATCTAGCAGCAATAGTTTTGGTTTGACTGCAAGCGCTCTTGCCAGTGCAATCCTTTGACGTTGACCACCTGATAATTGATGTGGATAAGCATTGGCAACTTGCGGTAGCTGTACCAGATCTAATAGCTCTGCCACGCGTTTGTTAATATCAGCTTTACTAGGTCGCTCGTTTTTTGGCAACAAGGTCAGACCAAACGCCACATTGTCTGCGATATTTTTATGACGGAATAAGGCATAGTGCTGAAACATAAAACCAATATGGCGCTTTTGTACAGGTGTATTGGTGACATCTAACTCATCAAACAATACCTGCCCAGAGTCGGCATATTCCAAACCCGCGATAATACGTAGCAAAGTAGTCTTACCGCAGCCTGATGGACCTAGTAACGTTGTCAGTTTACCGGTTGGCACAGTGATATTGATATTGTCTAAAGCCGTAAAACTACCGAATTTTTTGTTAACGTTGCGAATTTCAATACTCATAATCGTATCTCTTATTATATCTTTTGTCGTATCGTGGCAAGTAGCTTGGTAGCAATTGCATCAATAGTATTAACATCATTTATTCAGATAATGGCAGTTATACCTTGCCAGTACTTTCAGCGCTTGTCGAGTCAGTGTCTGCCGTTGCATTAGCACTCACTGGCAGTTCAGGTGCGCTAGCGAGCCGATCAGACTTGGCAAATTTACGCTCTTGCATCTTGGTCATGACTTGCTGAATGAGTAGCGTTACTAAGGCGAGCGCCGCTAATATGCTCGATAAGGCAAACGCGGCGGTAAAGTTATAATCGTTATAGGCAATCTCAACCAGTAACGGCATAGTATTGGTCTCGCCGCGAATGTGACCAGATACCACACTGACAGCGCCAAACTCACCCATCGCACGCGCATTGGTCAAAATCAAACCATATAGCAGCGCCCATTTAATATTAGGCAGTGTCACATGCCAAAAGGTCTGCCAACCAGTCGCACCTAAAGTTAACGCTGCTTGCTCCTCAGAGTCGCCTTGAGTTTGCATCAAAGGAATCAACTCACGTGCAACAAACGGAAAGGTCACAAACAACGTCGCTAAAATGATGCCAGGTACCGCATAAATTACTTGGAAGCCTATACTCTCAAGCCAGCCGCCGATCGTAGAGTTCAGTCCAAACAGCAGCACAAACATCAAACCGGCAACAACTGGTGATACCGAAAATGGTAAATCAAGCAAAGTGGTGACTAGCTGCTTACCTTTAAACTGATAGCGCGTGACTAACCATGCAATCGCAATACCCATTACCATATTAATCGGCAAAACAATGGCTGCGGTAATCAATGTAAGCTTGATGGCTTGTAACGCTTCAGGATCGACCAATGAGGCAAGATATAACTGCCAGCCGTTTTTAAAGGCTTCATAGAACACGGCCAGCAATGGCACCACCAGCATCAAGACCATAAACAGTACAGCAATAACAATAAAGGTGCGGCGTATCCACGGGGTATCTTTAGTCGCCGCGTTTTTTTGGTAGTCGTAGCTATTAGATATTTGCATATTAGCGAGCTCCTACACGGCGCGACAGTTTCCACTGCATGATGTTAATGGTCAACAAAATGACAAATGATATGAGCAGCATAAATAATGCGACTGCAGAAGCACCTTGGATATCAAATTGCTCAAGCTTACTGATAATGATTAGCGGCAAAATTTCCGACTGCATCGGGATATTACCTGCGATAAAGATAACCGATCCATACTCACCAGTGGCACGGGCAAACATCATACCCGCCCCCATTAATAAAGCAGGCAATAACTCTGGCAAAATCACTTTACGAAAAGTCGTCAAACGATTGGCACCCAATACCGCAGCCGCTTCCTCAAATTCAACTGATAGCTCAGCGAGTACTGGTTGCACTGCGCGGACAATAAAGGGAAAGCTGACGACAACCAATGCTAGCCAAATACCTATTGGCGTAAAGGCGACCTGAATATCAAACTTGGCAAACCATTGGCCAATCAAACCATTAGGTGCATATAGAGTCGCAAGCGAGATACCTGTCACCGCCGTTGGTAGTGCAAATGGTAGATCGACCAAGGCATTGATAAGTGACTTTCCCCAAAACTCATAGCGAACCAGCACCCATGCGACCAATGTGCCAAATACCATATTGGTCAGCATTGCCAAAAACGACATCCATAAGCTAAGCTTGATAGCAGCAGTGACTTGTGGTTGAGTAATGGTTTCCCAAAACCCAGTCCATCCCATCTGTGTCGTGGTATAGGCCATCATGGCAAACGGTAGGACTACCAGTAATGACAAGCTAAAGACAGTGATGCCCATGCTCAGACCAAAACCAGGTAGCACATTGCGCTGACGCAAACGGGTCAGCCAACCTTTTTTGTTGCTGGGTTTACTGGCAGAAGAAGATGTTGCACTCATAGTGGTGTCCTATTGCCTAACTGATGGTACTTAGCGAAGGTGCTCACTATAAGACCATTATTACCATTGTTATCAAAATTATTATTGGTTGGCTTATGATATAAAGGACATAGTACGTACGACCATGTCCTTTATGGGTGCTTCATGACTGACTGCGCCAAACATTAATCCGTATTAGCGCAGTAGCTGCTCTAACAACTCAGCAAGTGATTACTGAGGCGCATTAATCGCTAACTGGTCAAACACACCGCCATCACTGAAGTAAGTGCTCATGATCTCATCCCATGTGCCAAAGGCATCGTTCGGACGGAAAGTTTCAACTGGTGGTAATTTGTCACCATTTTTTTCAAGTACGCTTTGGACACTAGGACGTAAGTATAGGTCAGCTGCTAGCTGCTGAGCAGGCTCACTCCATAAGTAATCAAGATATGCTTTGGCAGCGTCTGTGGTGCCTTTTTTGTCTGTTACCGTCTTCACAACAGCCACAGGACTTTCTGATTTGATCGAATATTTTGGATAAACGATGTCTACTTGACCAGCACCAAAATCAGTCGCGGCAAGGTTGGCTTCGTTTTCAAAAGTGACTAAGACATCACCAATACCGCGCTGTACGAAAGTTGTCGTTGCGGCACGTCCGCCGTTTTCATAGACTTTGACATTGCTTAGCATGTCTTTCACGTAGCCTTTAGCTTTTGCTTCATCTTGATTAAAAGCATGTAGACCATAGCCGTAGGCTCCTAAGAACGCATAACGCCCGTTACCCGTCACTTTTGGATTGGCCATGACAGTCTCAATACCGTCTTTGGTCAAATCTTCCCAGTCTTTGATATTTTTTGGATTGTCTTTACGTACCAAAAATACGATCGTACTAGTGAATGGCACCGCGTTGTCTGGGAATTTGCTCTCCCAATCTGACTCAACCAAGCCTTTTTTCTCAAGCAGTTCAATATCAGAGCCTTGGTTCATGGTGGCAACATCCGCTTGCAGACCGTTAGCAACAGACAATGCTTGCTTACTTGAGCCGCCATGTGACTGTTTGATTAAGATATTGCTGTCTGGATTTTCAGCTTTATAGTGCTCAACAAACAATGGGTTGTAGTCTTTATAGAAATCACGTGCCACATCGTATGAGACATTGAGTAGCTCGATATCTTGCCCTTCTGTCGTTGCTGAGCCGTCAGCTGCGGTATCAGTGGTCTCACTATTGCTACAGCCAGCCAAACCAAGTGTTAAAGCAACACCAGCAATACTTAAAGCACTAAGGGTTTTACTTTTTTGTTGATAACGAGCTACGTCTGTCATAAATACCTCAAAGATGTCTGTTATGTAATTCAAGTATGCTAACAGCGCCATCTTATTATGTTTAATGATGAATATGCGTATGTTATTGCCAAAAGGGAATAACCAAAAAACAAAGCGAGACATATCAATAAGTTGTTAAATATTTTATATGTATAACTGGCTGTTTACTTACTGATGATTTTAATATTGGTATGCGCTCTACCTACCTATCTTGTTCGCGCTTCATTGAATGTCGCCAAGATAGTTCTATATACTAGAAGCTAATAGTTATTTAGTGCTCGCTAGCTGATCAAAGCGGCCACCATCGACAAAAAATTCATCCATGATTTGGTTCCATGAGCCAAAGACCGTCACAGGATCAAACGTCTCGATGTCAGGTAAGGTGTCTTTGTGAGCAGCTAAGACTTGCTCGTCATTTGGACGCATGTACATTTCTGCTAAGAGTTCTTGTGCAGGTTTGTCCCACAAGCCCTTCAGATAAGCATTTGCTGCTTTCGTCTTGCCAGATTTTTCAGTCACTGCCGTAACAACCGCTACTGGGTTTGCAATCGTAATAGAGTAGCTTGGGTAGACAATATCAATTTTGCCTTTTGCAAACCGTCTAGCCGTCAAATGCGCTTCATTTTCAGTGGTAATCAATACATCACCTAGACCTCGCTGAGTGAAGCTGGTCGTTGCAGCGCGTGCGCCATTGTCATAAGTGACCACGTTTGCTAGCAGTTTCTTAATAAAGCCATTGGTTTTAGTAGGGTTTTCACCACTATTTTCTTTAAACTGATGTAGCCCGTAGCCATAAGCGCCTAAGAAGGCATAACGTGCTGTACCACTAGTCTTGGGATTAGGGATGACGACCTCGACATCATTGCGTGCCAAGTCTGACCAATCTTTGATATTTTTTGGATTGCCCTTACGAACCAGTAGCACCATGGTACTGGTATAAGGTATAGCCCCATTAGGTAACGCTTGTTGCCAATCAGTGCCTACTAAGCCTTTTTCAACCAATAGATTCATGTCAGTTTCTTGATTGAAAGTAACCACGTCAGCCTGCAAACCATTAGCCACAGACAATGCTTGCTTACTTGAGCCACCATGCGATTGGTTAATCTTTACCTCACTGTTTGGATGAGTTTTGAGATACTCGGTACCAAACAGTTCGTTATAGTCTCGATAAAAATCGCGGGACACATCATAAGAGACGTTAAGTAGTTTGATATCTTGGCTCTCGCCACTGGTACTATTTGCTATGTTATCTTGTGTTGCTTCTGTTGGGCTACAGCCTGTCAGTATAATTGCTACTGCGAGCATACTGCTTGTGGCAAGTACACGCGCTGTCAACTGCTTAGGGTTTGTTAACTGGATGCTAGCAATGCTGACTTGTTGGAATTTTTTCTGCACGATGCTCTCGATAAAAATAATATAAGCGTTTTGTCGAAACCTTGACTAGTATCACAAGGCCGATAATCTTCTACACTTAGTAAGTTTCGCGTCAACTTTTTTGGTTCCAGTTGTCGGGATGATGAAAATCATGCTAGCAGCATAAATTACAAATGCTTAGTGACGAATTCGCTTATCGAATAGTCATGTTGGCATAAGTGCTATTCATAATCATTTACAACACTTGATAACCCTTTACTATTAATCTGTATTATTGTAATACTATGCAAATAGTACTTTCCTGACTTGACCAAAGGCCCATATATGACTCTTTCATACCGTCAATTTCGTCCTGTTATGGGGCTAATAATAATGACCTCTACCCTAGCTGCTTTAACAAGCTGTAATAGCGTATCACCCGCTATTAATAACGCTCATCACAGCATGGTCGAATCAGTTTCCACTACAGCATCTGACTTGCCAGCTACTCAAAGTAATGTCTTGAGTGACAATGCTTTAGTAGATACGGTTTCTACAGACAAAATTTCAGCAGATTATGCTACTGTAGACTACGATAAGCGTGCGCAAGGCTATGATTGGGTTGGCGTAATGGTAAGAGCAGAGAGTAAACGACAGATTGACATAAAGGTTCGTTCACGCAGTGATATCAAAAAACCTACTTGTCATTTCGATGGTAAGGCAACATTGATGGGCCAAGATACCGCTCACGGTACAATTTTTCAGACAAAGGTAAATGACAGCATCGCCTTTTTCCAATTTAAAGACGATACCCTAATCATCGACAGCCCAGACAAGTATGCATTGAACTATTTTTGCTCAGGTGGTGGCTCGCTTGCTGGTGAATATAAAAAATTGACAAAAGACTTAGAGGTTTAATAGTCAGCGCTTGCATGTGTTAGAGCGTATTACTATTTTAAAATAGTAATAAAAACAAAAAAGGTGCCAAACAATAAGTCTGACACCTTTTTTACAACTGGCTTAGTACGAGGTTATTTATATCAGTAATCTGTCTCTATACTGCAGATGCACCCGTTAACTTGACTTCAGCACGCTCTTCTTTTGCGATGCCAGCATAGTAATCACGCAAAATCTGTAGCACTTCTGGACGGCTAAAGTTATCTGGCACCTCTTCATCTTCTGATAGCGCTTTACGCAGTTTAGTACCTGACACTTTAACGTGCTCAGAGGCATCATGCGGGCAAGTCTTGTCAGAGGCCATCGCATTACAAGCGTTACACCAGAACGTCCAGCCAATTTTAAGCGGTTGGGTAATAAGATCATCTTTCCCAACGTGCTCAAAAATCGTTTGTGCATCGAACGCACCATAGTAATCACCAACACCAGCATGATCACGACCGACAATCAGATGACTACAGCCGTAGTTTTGACGGAATAGCGCATGTAGTAACGCTTCACGTGGACCAGCATAGCGCATATCTAACGGATAGCCCGCTTGGATAACGGTATCTTGTCTAAAGTAGTTATCGATTAACGTTTTAATGGCTTCTTGACGGACTTCTGCTGGAATATCGCCTGGCTTTAGCGCGCCTAATAATGAATGAATCAACACGCCGTCGCAAATCTCAATTGCAATCTTAGCCAGATATTCGTGTGAGCGGTGCATTGGATTACGCGTTTGGAATGCAGCCACTGTTTTCCAGCCTTTAGCATCTAAGATTGCGCGCGTTTCTGCTGGTGTCTTGTAGATTTCTGGATATAACGTTGGGAACTCGCCTTCACTAAGCACTTCAACACTACCGGCAATATTGACTGCTTCTTGATTCAATACTTGCTGTACGCCTGGATGCTCTGAATCCGTGGTCGTAAATACTTGCTGGCACTCGTGTTCTTTATCGATGATGTAAGTCTCTTCTACCGTCAAGATACCCATGACTTCGCCATCTTGAGCGACCAATGCGACTTTATCACCTTGACTCAAACTATCCGCAGTCACTTTTGGTGCAGACAACGTAATAGGAATTGGCCAAAACAACCCTGCGTTTTCGCCGCTTTGCAGACGCATATTATCAACCACGCCCTGCCAGTCCGCTTGATTCATAAAACCATTTAGCGGAGTAAAACCGCCAATACCGAACATGATTAAATCACCGCGCTCACGTGAGCTTAAGGTGATGGTTGGCAAGGTGCTGGCAAGCTCTAATGCTTGATCGCGCGCTTCACCATTTAATAGTAGTGGCTTAAGCTCTGCACTACCGTGTGGAGGAACAAGTTTTGATTGGCCTGGATTCTGAATCTGAGACATATAGTTATTAAAACCTCTTATAAAAAGAATAATTGAGAAATGAGCAAAAATGTAAGAGCGATTAAACGTACAAAACTAAGAAGAAAGCCATCGATAGATAATGAATAGCGTGCTAACGATTGGGCATTAAAATTGATACGCATAGGCTACCTAACTTTCGTTATGAAAATTTATGCTGTGTTTGGATATGGATATGTCTGAAAGGAATTTATGTTTATGACTACAAGCTTATATGATGTATAGCTGAATTATTTACATTGCGAACGGCAATAAAACCTATTACACACGCAAATCATTTTCGTCGTTGATTTTAAGATTAAAAACAAAACTGAGATTACGTCATGTATCAATATAATTACGCTGACCAGACTTTGGTAGAGGAACGAGTTGCTCAATTTCGCGACCAAACCGAGCGGTTTTTGGCAGGTGAGTTGCCAGAAGAGCAGTTTTTGCCATTGCGGTTACAAAACGGCTTGTATATCCAGCGTTATGCTCCGATGTTGCGTATCGCCATTCCTTACGGTTTGCTTGCCAGCTACCAATTACGCAAATTGGCTGAGATTACCCGAAAATATGACAAAGGCTATGGGCATTTTACGACCCGTACCAATATCCAGCTAAACTGGCCAAAGCTAGAAGATGTGCCAGATATTTTGGCAGAGCTGGCATCAGTACAAATGCATGCCATCCAAACCTCAGGCAACTGTATTCGTAATACCACGACCGATCCGTACGCTGGTATTCATAAAGAAGAAATCGCTGACCCACGTCCCTATTGTGAAATCATTCGTCAGTGGTCAACCTTCCACCCTGAGTTTGCTTTTTTGCCACGTAAATTTAAGATTGCCGTTATCGGCACCAATGATGACCGCGCGGCAACCCAAGTACATGATGTCGGTCTACACGTAAAGACCAACGATGAAGGTGAGATTGGTTTTGAAGTATTGGTTGGTGGCGGTCTTGGACGTATCCCTGTCCTTGGAAAAGTTATCAATAAATTCTTACCACGTCAGCACCTACTGAGCTATTTAGACGCTATTTTGCGTGTTTATAACTTGCATGGTCGCCGTGACAAAGGCAGCAAGTACAGATCACGTATCAAAATTTTGGTCGAAAGCATGGGCGGTCCAGCGTTCGCCAAATTGGTCAATGCTGAGTGGGAAGCTCATACTAAAGATGGCCCACTTACCTTGACTGATGAGAACTTTGCAACAGCAAGCAGCTTCTTTAGCGAGCCTGACTACGTATCGTTCGACGCACTACAAGTACAGTCTGAGCTACAACAGCAACTAAACGCTGATAAAGATTTTGCCAATTGGTACAACCAAAACACCGTAGCGCACAAAATAGCTGGCTATCGTGCTGTGGTTGTTTCTCTCAAAGCAGGCTTAGTCGATGGCAAATATGTACCATCCGGTGACGTCAGTGAATCACAGATGGATGCATTGGCTGATCTTTCTGACAAATACAGCTTTGGTGAGCTACGTGGTACGTATCAACAGAACTTAGTATTCGCTGACGTACAGACCAACCATCTTTATGAGTTATGGCAGCAGCTATCTGACCTACATTTAGCGCGCGCAAATATCAATACCTTAACGGATATGATTGTTTGCCCAGGTTGGGATTACTGCTCGCTTGCCAATGCAACCACGCATAACATCGCTGAACAAATTGAGAAGCAGTTTGATGACTTAGACTATCTATATGACTTGGGTGAGATTCGCCTAAACATGTCTGGTTGTATTAATGCTTGCGCGCACCATCATACAGGCGATATTGGTATCTTGGGTGTCGATAAAAAAGGCGAACATTGGTATCAGATTAGCCTTGGCGGCAACTCTAGCGACGATGCCAAACTTGGCAAAATCTTAGGAAAATCTGTGCCTGCTCTTGAGGTTGCCAATACCATACAGCAGATCGTTGATGTCTACGTAGACTTACGTGCCAGCACTGATAACGATGTAGAAAGCTTTGGTCAATTGGTTGAGCGCGTTGGTATTGATCCATTTAAGGAGAAGGTCTATGGCTAATCACCATATTTTGGACAGTCATGGCGTCGATATTGGCAGTCAAGATACGTGGCATGTACTTACTACTGATGCACTACCTGAGAGCATTGTATCGCCCAATATTACGTTACTTGAGCTATTACAAAAACAAGAAAAACCTGACGTCATCGTGCCGCTCGCTGATTTATTGGACGAATCAGGCGCACAGAATGGTGGCCTTATCAAAGAAGTCTATGAGCTAATCGTACAGCACAGTAGCCGCCTTGGATTGTGGGTTACTGCGGATACTGACGCTGATGCACTAGAAAATCTTAGTGAGTTCTTATCAACGCACGCGCTTATCGTGATTGATGTGCCGAAATTCGCTGATGGTCGTCACTTTAGTTTTACACGTACGCTGCGCCAAGTCGGCTATACAGGTGAGATTCGAGTAGCTGGCGATTTTGGCCGTGATCAAATTGCTTATATGCTACGTACAGGCGTTAATAGCTTTGTATTGAGCGAGCATGATCTAGAAGCTGACTCTAAATTCGGTATTGAGCAAGCCTTTACTGCCCTTGCTAGTAGTTATGATGGTCGAAGTGCCTCAGATTTACCGATGTTTGCGCAGTCATCAGAGCCTTCAGTTGCCTAGCTGTTGCATGGACCATAATTTTTATAGTAATACCCGATATTTTCAATCAACACTTTTACATTAACAATAATTAAGGAACGTACTATGAGCCAACTACACCCAAACCTAGATCTTGATCAAGCCAACCAAGACCTGCAAGGTAAGTCACCTGAGCAAATCGTCGAGTGGGCATTGACTCAAGCGAAAAACCCAATCATCACGACCAACTTCCGTCCGTATGAATCAGCGATTTTGCATTTGGTTGCTAAACAGCGCCCTGATATCACGGTATTGTGGGTAGACTCAGGCTACAACACTGACGCTACTTATCAGTTTGCCAACAAGCTTATCCATGACTTGAACCTAAACGTTGTTACTTATATTCCTAAACAAACAGCTGCACACCGTGACGCGACGATGAATGGCATTCCAGGTATCGACAACCCACAGCATGATGAGTTCACTGAGCAAGTTAAACTTGAGCCGTTCCGCCGTGCATTAGATGAGCTAAAACCAGATGTGTGGTTCAATGCTATTCGTAAAGACCAAACTGAGTTTCGCCAAGGTCTTGATGTACTTAGCTTATCAAAAGACGGTGTACTAAAAGTAGCGCCATTGTTTGAAAAAACTGATGCTGATTTGGATGTATATTTAGAGGAAAACAATTTACCAAACGAGCATGACTACTTTGATCCAACGAAAGTAGAAGAAAGCCGTGAGTGTGGCTTGCATACTCAGCTATAATCTTTGATAACCGCTCACAGCACTCTGCAACAATAAAAAAGCCCTCTCATTTTGAGAGGGCTTTTTTATTGTTGGGAAGATACGTAAGTACCGTTCGTTATTGTTGACGACTATGTTGGCAACTATTAAAGTTATTTGCGACCTAGCACCCAACCGCCATCCATCAAAACGTTAGCGCCTTGCATATAATTAGAATCATCAGATGCCAAAAACACAGCAAGTGCAGCAATCTCTTCAGGCTTGCCAGCACGTTCGGCAGGAATACGCTCTAGACGTTCATCGTCAATACCCTCAGTCATTGGTGTTTTTATAAAACCTGGCGACAATGTATTAACTTTAATATCCTGACTACCAAAATCGAAAGCCAATTGTTTCGAGAACCCCAAAATAGCGTGTTTGGATGTCACATATGCTGACCCACCCGGTCCTGCCATTTGTGTCGCTTGCGAACCAACATTAATAATGGTGCCGCCGCCTTGCTTAATAAAATGCGGAATCACCATTTTGGAAGCCAGATAAGGCGCTTTGACATTAATCGCCATCAATTCATCGTAGAAATCCTCTTCTAGCTCAACAGCATTGTCATAAGTATCATGAATACCAGCACCGTTGTACAAAATGTCAATATGACCATACGTCCTTAATGCTTGGTCAACAACGGCTTGAATGTCGTTCTTTTCCGTCACATCAGCTTTGACAAAAATGGCGTCTTGATTATTATCTCTAATGTCTTTGACGATTCGATTGCCGTCTTCCTCATCGCGTCCTGTAACGACTATTTTAGCGCCTTCATTAGCAAACGCTTTGGCCGTCGCCTCACCTAACCCTGATGTGCCACCAAATAGAATCGCGACTCTGTCTTGTAATTTCATAGTATGCTTACTCTTTTGAATTATTGTTAATTATTGATATACGATTAATTGTCTTAAGACATGCTAGCACAACTTAATTTTGGGAGGTGTTAGCGTGTGTTAGATTACTTATTCATTTGAGCAAGTAAGTTCATCTATTCCTATTAGCAAGAAAAATATCAATTAATATTTCAAAAACGAATATACTAATGCCAATTCACTACGTGAGAGTATGCCTGTGATACCTCATAATGGCGGCATCCCTTATACCTTCTCTACCTTTCATAATAAACAATTAAATATATGGTGACACTATGAACACCTTCCCGCTATTTTTTAAATTAGAAGGCCGTAAAGTGCTCATCGTGGGCGGCGGCGAAGTAGCACTGCGTAAAGCGGACTTGCTCAGCCGTGCAGGTGCCTGTATCACGATTCTCGCGCCCGATATCAGCCACGAGCTACAAGCTTTACTCACTGAAGATAAGCATGAATTTATCTATGAGAATTATAATAAAGCTTATATGTCAGGCGCACGGGTAATCATTGCCGCGACTGACGACGAGACGCTGAATCACCAAATTCATGCAGATGCGACTGAGCTAAACATTCCAGTCAATGTGGTCGACACCCCGCATTTATGTGATTTTATCTTTCCAGCCATTATCGATCGCAATCCTATCGTGATTGGGATCTCATCAAATGGTAAAGCGCCAGTATTGGCACGTCTACTACGGGCACGTCTTGAGACCCTAATCCCGCAAGGCTATGGTAAATTAGCCAAGCTGGCCGGTGACTTCCGCAATGAGGTAAAAGCTAAGATACCAACGCTTACTGGCCGTCGTCAATTTTGGGAGCGCGCATTTGAAGGTCAAGTCAGCCAGCTGATGTTTGCAGGTAATGAGACTGAAGCCACTGCCCAACTGCAAGCGGACTTGGACCGTACTGCCGCTGCCATTCACCAAAACAGCGAAGATAAAAACTCGGTGAAAGAACCTGATACGAATGCGCCTGCGCTAGCACATGAGTCAGAAAAAGAAGGCACAGCAGTCGGCGAAGTCTATATCGTTGGTGCAGGCCCTGGTGATCCAGAACTTTTGACATTTAAAGCACTGCGTTTGATGCAGCAAGCCGATGTAGTATTTTATGATGCGCTGGTTTCACCGCAGGTCTTGGACTTATGTCGCCGTGACGCTGACAAAGTATTTGTCGGTAAGAAACGTAGCAACCATACAGTTGCGCAATTAGGCATCAATGAGCTACTTGTTAATCATGCCAAACAAGGTCGCCGTGTCGTACGCTTAAAAGGTGGAGATCCATTTATCTTTGGACGTGGCGGCGAAGAGATCGAAAGCTTACGAGCAAACAATGTGCCATACCAAGTAGTTCCAGGTATCACTGCTGCCAATGCTGCTGCTAGCTATGCAGGAATTCCTTTAACTCACCGTGACCATTCACAATCAGTGCGTTTTGTGACAGGATTTTTAAAAGCTGGTGCACCCAACAGTAACTTTAAGAGCTTCTTAAATACTGATGAAACGGTCGTATTTTATATGGGTCTGCACTCGCTGGCACGTTTGACTGAAGGCTTGGTTGACGCTGGTCGTAGTAGCGAGACGCCGATTGCTATCGTTTCTAATGCCAGTATGCCCAATCAGCAGGTATTGACCGGTACGCTTGCAACGATTGTTGCCAAACAAGAGCAAGCACAATTGCCAACACCTGCCCTCCTCATTATGGGTGATGTGGTTAGCTTGCATCATGATTTGGCTTGGTATAATTTGCAAAACCAGCAGTACAATCAAAACAGCGAGGACATAGCTAACAACTGGTTGCGTGAAGGATCGAGAGGTGAAGCCGTAAAACAACCAATAGACCAACAAGCCCACGCGCTATCTATGGTCGCGAATCTTGCAACGCAGCATGGAGATGGTCTGGAGCAATTGATCGTTGACTAGCGCTTCCTTCCTAAGCTGAAAAATGCTGAGTCGTAAATAAGAACAAAACCCTATCAATATATTATTGGTAGGGTTTTGTTTTGGCAACAGCGCAAATATCGACAATTCTTGCTAAAATAATCGCTGCGTTGCCTTTCCTCATTTAGCCAATTATATTAAGTGCCCCTATGCCCGTACTCGCTGCTTTACCATTAACCATTTTGCACACATCCGATTGGCATTTAGGACGACGGCTTTATGGACATATGCGCTATAGCGAATTTGAAGCTTTTTTAAGCTGGCTTGAAGAGACCATCAGTACGCAAAAAGTCGATGTATTAATCGTCGCTGGTGATATCTTCGACACCATGACCCCAAGCAATAGAGCCCAAGCGCTGTACTATGAATTTTTGGGCAAGGTATCAAAATCTTGCTGCCAACATATTATTATCGTGGCAGGCAATCATGACTCCCCAACATTTTTAGACGCACCCAGTCAGGTCTTAAAGTTTTTAAACGTACATGTGATCGGTACGGCTTGCGATGATGTCAACGATGAAGTGCTGTTATTAAATAATGCTCAAGGCGTTCCCAGCTGTATTGTCGCAGCGGTACCTTATCTGCGTGACCGCGATGTTCGTAGTAGCGGTGCTGGCGAGTCTATGGACAGTAAAGATGCAAGCGTGATTAATGGCATTTGTGCGCATTATGATGCCGTAGCAGCTATTGCCAAATCGCACCAACAGACCATTGTCAAAACACACAGTCGTCATATTCCCATTATTGCTACTGGTCATTTATTTGCCTCAGGTGGTAGCACCACTGCTGATGATGGCGTGCGTGACTTATATATTGGCAACTTGGGGAAAATCTCTGCCGAAATGTTCGATGAGTGCTTTGATTACGTGGCACTGGGGCATTTGCACGTGCCGCAGCGTGTGGGTGGACGCGAGCATATTCGCTATTCAGGCTCACCCATTGCCATGGGGTTTGGTGAAGCCAAGCAGCAAAAGCAGGCCTTACTGATACAATTTGGTGCAGCATTAGACGATATTAAAGAGAATATTGATAATAAAAGCCATCATGAAGGTATAAATGAAGCTCCAGCGGCGAACCTAACCTCTGATATGGCTCAGCTTAGCAATACAGCGGCCAAACCTGAGATATCAGTAGAAAAATCCACGACCAAAAAGGCAGCCAGTCAAACCGACTTTATCGATGACTTATTTGGTTTTGATGACGCAATAACAGACGAGTCGCTATCAAGCGGAAAAACTAACAACAGCACTCAAGAAGACATCGGCATTGAAGTAGAGAACAGCAGTGAAGACAACAATACTGAAGGAAAGGCCACCCAAACAGATAAAGCTCAGAGTATCATCGGCCTTTCAGAGTCAACGCCTTTAACTTCTGCGTTAACTGCTCAACTACTCCACCATGATGCTGAACGTCAGATGCAAGTGTTATCCTTACCTATTCCAAAATTCCAAAAATTGGCACAAATATCTGGCGATTTGCAGACTATTCAACAAACAATCGACAGCACCATTCAGTCTTTAGCACCGAGCGAATCGGTTTGGCTTGAGCTCATTTATACTGGTGATGATATTGTCAGTGACTTGCGTGAGCAGATTCAAGTTATGGTCGATGGCTTGCCCTGTGAGGTGTTGAAAATAAAAAACCCTCGTACTTATAACAAGGTGTTGAATCAAGAGGCGGCTTCTGAAACCTTACAGGACTTAAATGAAATGCAAGTATTTGAGCGTTGTTTGAGTGCTAATGAGGTGACAGATGCGCAAAAGCTGACCTTACGTGATGCTTACGCACAAATTATTCATAACATTCATCATAACGATACGCAGGCTGAATAATTAAATCTTAAATATAATTATTTGAAGCATTAACCCTATTTTAAAATAACAACTGTTCCAATAACGATAAGACCCAACCATGCGCCTAATTGAACTACGACTAAAAAACTTAAACTCGCTAAAAGGTGAATGGCACATCGACTTTACGAATGCTGCTTTTATTAATGAAGGTATATTTGCCATCACAGGGCAAACGGGCGCTGGCAAGACCACTATTTTAGATGCGATTTGTTTGGCGCTATATAGCCGAACTCCTAGATTGGGTGACATTACGGGCTCAGCCAATGAGATGATGACCCAAGGTACAGGCGAGTGCTCAGCCGAGGTAGTGATAGAAATCGGTGATAAGCATTATCGCTGCTCATGGTATCAGCATCGAGCGCGAAAAAAAGCCAAAGGTAATTTGCTACCCATCAAGCATGAAATCAGTGATGTCAAAAGCGCAAAGGTATTAGAAGAAAAAAAATCAAAAACAGCCGTCTATATCCAAGACTTAATTGGTATGGATTTTAACCAGTTTACCCGTTCCATCATGCTGGCACAGGGTAGCTTTGCCGCTTTTTTAAAGTCCGATGTCGCTGACAGAGCGGCCATTCTAGAAAAAATCACTGGTACAGCCATTTATGCCGAGATATCTAAAAACGTGTTTGAAAAAAAACGACACGAAGAAAACCAACTGGCCAAACTACAAGCCGGCATCGAAAGCTTACCCTTATTAAGTGATGAAGATGAGGCGCAGCTGCACGTGGAATTAACCACTCTCAAGCAGGAGCAAGCCGTACAGCGCAAAGCCTTTAAGGAAGTGAGCGACCAACTACAATGGTTGGATAAAGTCACAGAATTACAGCAAAATCTGACCAAGCACCAAGGATTAATGGCAGACGCGTTGCAAGCGCAGCAAGACTTTGTGCCAGAGGCTATGCGTTTGGATGCTGCCAATAAAGCGTTAGAGATTGACAGTCCGTTTCGAGAGCTGACTTATAGCCGCAAAAAAGTGCAAGACCTACAGACAGAAAACACCACCATCACTCAGGAACTACCAAAGCAACAGGCGTCTGTTTTAAAAGCTAATAATGAGTTACACACTGCTACCACCATAGAGGCGCAAGCGACAACAGCACTGAATGACAACCTACCAGTTATCACAAAAGTGCGGGATCTAGATAGCAAAATTAATCAGCAAGCTCGATTGTTAGCAGACGACACGCAACGCAAAAACATGCTTGCTACGAGCATGCGGAACTTACGTCAACAAATCGACACACATCAACAAACCGAAAGTGATATTAAACGTCAGCTTGACCATATAAAAAAATACTTTAGCGACTATCCAGAGCTCAATAACTTAGATAGCGACATACCCACTTTTAATGACAACTGTATTCGATTAAAAACGCTTTTAACGAGTAATATCAGCCTAACAGCAGACAAAGCCACACAGCATCAGCAAATGCGGGAGCGACAAGACAATGCGGATACATTATCAAAAAAACTAGAGACAGATAAGTCATCAATCTCGCAGCAACGCACGCAACTTGCCAGCTTACAACAGCAGCAAGATGCTCTGATGAAAGACCAATCGGTTGCGAGTATGCGCAGCGAGCAAGAACAGATTGGTCAAATAAGCGCTCATATTGAGCAAGTAGGTTTTAAGCTACAGCATTTATCTGAAATATCTGACCAAATCAGTCAGATTAACCTGACACTACCAGCACTAAATAAAGAGCTGGCTACGTTAGTAGACTCGATTGCCCAACGTCGGTCAGACTTACAAAAGGCTAAATCCAAACAGCAAGAAAAACAGGAGCATCTAAGACTACTACAGAAAGTCGCCAAGCTTGAAGATTACATCATAGAGCTAGAAGACGGTACGCCCTGCCCGCTTTGCGGCGCGCATGAACATCCTTATAGTAACGATCATCCATTATTAGATAAGCATACAGGCGATGATAAACCTCAGTCGCAAATGCAACAAACCCAGCAGCAAATAGATGATCTAGATACGTTGATCGAAAATATCGAGCAGACCCTATCTAACGATAATATTAAACATGCGATAAAACAATCAGCCATCAATAGCGAACAGCAGCAATTGGCAAACCTGCAGACACGATCAACAACTCTAGCTAGTGATATTCAGTCTGTTTTGGTCTCAATACTGAATACTCAAAATACGTATACCCAAGCGCTTGCTGAGATTATCCAGCCACTGACTGAGATGAGCGACTTTTATAAAAGCGCCAATGTCTTTGATACGGCTCATATTAAGCATTTTACCGCGATATTAAATAACACCAAGCAGCAGCTCAATCAACAAAAGCAGTCTACTCATACCATACTAACTGAATATGATGCTCAGGCAGAACAGATCATAGCGCTTAACAGAACGATTGAGGCCGATGAAAAGCAGCAACAGGCGCTGATTGATGAGGTAAACAGTATAACGACTGATATAAAATTGGTATCACAAAAAATTGAAGGTATAGATAACCGTATTAATGTTAATTTTGCTGAATTGGCGCCTATTATAACGGCGGTCTGCGCACAAGTAGATAAATATCCCATTGATAAATACAAAGCGTACTTGAATACAGCACTGAACAGCGCAGACATTCAGGCGGCAATCACGCAACTGCATCATAGTATTCAAACGCAGGCAGTATTAAGTAAGACTGAATGTGACACTCACATCGATCAGCTACGCCAGAAAAGCAGTGCGCTGAAGGAATTAAAACAAACCTTTAATGAGCAAACTGACCAGCAGCATCAGCTGAATAATAGTCTAAGCAGCATCACCGCACAAATTGATGCCAAGCAACATCAGCTGGCAAGTGAAGAAGCGACACTTCAGCAATTAGACACTTTAATTAGCGAGCATACTAAAACGCATCAGCAGTTACAGGCAGAAAGAAACACGCTATTTGCAGATAAAAACCCTGATCACGAGAGCAATCGATTACATACAGCGCTAGATGAGGCAAAAAACAAGACGGCTATCGTACAACGGCAGGCAGATAATGCGGCACAGTTGCTGAAGCAATCACAATCGCACGCGCAGCAATTGGCAAACGATATTGATATTGCTATGACCACACTTAATGAGCAGCAAACAAATTTTACCGCGTTATTAGCACAATCGCAGTTTACGAGCGAGGCTGATTTTGAGCAGGCACGACTGCCCAAAGAGACACGTGATGATTTAAAAAGCTGTCAGTTCGGTATTGAGCAAACATTAAACCAAACCAAAGCGCAATTGCAAGCCACACAGCAATCATTGGATGAACAGCTTGCCAATCCTTTAACTGATGAGCCAAGAGACGCACTCACTGGCAAGCAGAATCAGCTACAGACAGAGATAGATGCTCGTTTTGGTGCATTGGGTGCTATCGAACAACAGCTTACAACCAATGAGCATCAAAAAACCGTACAGAGCGAGCAGCACACTGCTATCGCTGCACAAAAAGAGACCATGCAAGTCTGGCAACAGTTGTACGATTTGATTGGCTCCGCAGATGGCAAAAAATACCGTACCTTTGCGCAGGGCTTAACCTTTCAGGTGATGATTGACCATGCCAATAAACAGCTAGCAAAAATGAGCAATCGCTACTTACTCATTCATGATGCAGACAATGCATTAGAGCTTAACGTGGTTGATGATTATCAGGGCGGTGATATCCGCAGCACCAAAAACCTATCAGGCGGTGAAGGCTTTATCATTAGCCTAGCATTAGCACTAGGATTGTCACAAATGGCCAGTCAAAATATACGAGTGGACTCGTTATTTTTGGATGAAGGGTTTGGCACACTAGATGAAGAGTCGCTCGATATCGCGCTTGATACTCTAACCAGCCTACAACAAGAAGGTAAAATTATCGGTATTATCTCTCACGTTCAAGCGTTAAAAGAACGTATCTTGACACAAATTAAAGTCGAAAAAATCTCTGGTGGGTTTAGTCAAATTAGCGGACAAGGTTGTCGTAAAGTCGTTAGTGAAAAAGCGTCATAATAAATTAAGCCAGACAGTCGACTGCTTTCTACTCTATTTTTAATTAAACAATTTTTAGTTAAATAATAAAAAACCACCGGACATTAAGAACGGTGGTTTTTTTATGAGGCAGTTTGGGATTGATACTATTCCACTATTTAGTGACTAAACCACTAAGCTCACTCATCAATACCGACAATGTTGATAGGCCGATTCGACCTTCTTCATCATTGCTGTGCAGCTCATCTAACTTATTCATCTCTGTTGTGACTGCTGCAAGCTGATCAACGTGTCTTGCTCTCCATTCACTAAATGCTTGCTTAGCATCTGGTTTTGAGAGCACCACATCCATCAATAGGCGCAAGCTGCGCGACAGCTCGTTCACTAACGCATGGCGGGCACGGCGATCCCAATAATCTTGCTGTGGTAAGCTCGCAATGTTTTCCATCATCCAATCTAACTGCAACACTTGGTAAGCTTCGAAGTATAAGGTTGCAATCTCATCGACAGGACGTTCATATTGCTCAGCAAGCAATGCAGCATCAAGTGCATCGACATGATACGGTAGCATCGCAAATAGCGTAGCGTCATTGTCAGACAGATCTTTTTGCATCAAGCGCTTGGTATCTTCTTGTAGATATTGTGCAAACTGCTGCTCGATAAAACCACTTGGCTTAGTCAGTTTTTCCACACTTTCACTAAAGCGGCTAATCATATCAGCGACTTGCAAGTTTTGACCGAAAGCATTGATGAACCAGACCACACCGCGCTCAAGAGAATCACGTAAACGTAGCTCAAGGTTTAACAACAATGTCGCCTCAACTTGATTGTCTAACGCCTCTAGTGCTTTCCAAGCGCGCGATATATTGAATACATCACGGCTAATCGCATAGCCACGTACGATAGTTGCTAGTGATTGATCGGTTTCCTCAAAGAGACGGAACAGCGCTTCAATACCTAAACGGTTAACCACACTATTGGTCAAATAAGTACTGATAATCTCACGATGCAAACGGTGCTCAGTCATCTCATCAAAGAAGCGTGAAGCAAGCTCATCTGGGAAGTACTTGCGTAGCTCATTGATAAAGTACGGATCATCTGGCAAATCAGACAATAATAAGTTGTCATAAATCCACATTTTTCCGTAGGCCAAGACCACTGCTAGCTCAGGATTGGTCAGACCAGTATCTGCTTTTTGACGTTTGGCAATCTCTTCATCTGATGGTAGATACTCAATCGCACGATCCAGACGCCCTTCACCTTCTAACATCTGAATAAAGCGTTGATGATCACTTAAATTAGCTGCTGCACGAAGTTGACTCAGCTCAATCGCTTGTGGTTGCAAGTAGTTTTGACGCAGTACCAACTCTGCTACGGTGTCGGTCATACTCTCAAGCAGCTCATTACGTTGCTTAATCGTCATATCACCTTGCTCAACTACCTTGCCGAGTAGGATTTTGATATTGACTTCATGATCCGAGCAGTTAACACCGCCCGAGTTGTCGATTGCATCTGTATAGATACGTCCACCGGTTTGAGCGTATTCGATACGACCTTGCTGAGTTAGACCTAAGTTACCACCTTCACCAACGACGGCTGCACGTAGCTCATTACCATCAATACGTAGTGAATCATTCGCACGGTCACCAACGTCAGCATGCGTTTCGTTCGCACTTTTGACATAAGTACCGATACCACCATTCCAAATAAGATCGACAGGAGCGCGTAGTAACGCACTAATCAAATCATTCGGTGCAAGGCTGTCTTCACTAATATCAAAGAGCGATTTCATCTCAGGACTGATAGCGATGGTTTTGTCTTGGCGTGAGAAGATACCACCACCTTGACTGATTAATGACGCTTCATAATCTGCCCACGATGAGCGTGGTAATTCAAACAAGCGTGCACGCTCAGCGTATGAGGCGGCAGTGTCTGGATTAGGATCAATAAAGATATGTAAATGGTTAAAGGCAGCAACTAGCTTAGTATGCGTTGATAGCAGCATACCATTACCAAATACATCACCGCTCATGTCACCGATACCGACCACGGTAAAGTCATCACGGTTTTGGATGTCCATACCACGCATACGGAAGTGACGTTTAACTGACTCCCAACCACCGCGAGCTGTGATACCCATTGCTTTATGGTCATAACCTACTGAGCCACCTGATGCAAAGGCATCATCTAGCCAGAAGTTGTACTCTGCTGCTAGCGCATTGGCAATATCAGAGAAAGTGGCTGTGCCTTTGTCTGCTGCGACAACTAAATACGGGTCATCTTCATCATGGCGTACCGTATTGGCTGGCGGGACAATGTTACCATCTACAATATTATCTGTGACATCAAGCATGCCGCGTAAGAATGTCTGATAGCAAGCAATACCTTCAGCCTGAAATGCTTCACGACCATCAGCCATACTTTTGGTTTTTACAATAAAGCCGCCTTTAGATCCCACAGGAACGATAACTGCGTTTTTGACCATCTGTGCTTTAACGAGACCAAGTACTTCAGTACGGAAATCTTCCATACGATCTGACCAGCGCAGACCACCACGGGCAACTTTACCACCGCGTAAATGTACCGCTTCTACGCGCGGTGAATACACAAATATTTCAAACATTGGCTTTGGTTTAGGCAAGTTTGGAATGTCTGCTGCCAAGAATTTAAACGACAAACGATCTTTACGTTGACCGCTTTCATCTGTTTGATAGAAGTTGGTACGCACCATTGCATTGATCAAATCTAAGTACCAGCGCAAGATACGATCTTCGTCTAAGCTATCAACATCTGCTAACGCAGTTGTGATTTGCTCTTGAATCGTAGCAGCCTTTTCTTGGCGCTCTGCTTCGCTATACTTAGGATTCATGCGCGCGTCAAACAAGCTACCTAACGCTACACTGATATCACTGTTTTTGACCACCGTTTGCTGAATATAAGCACCTGAAAATGGCGCACGAGCTTGCAGCATATAGCGAGATAACGCACGTAATACAACGACATCATAGGTATCGAGCTTAGTCGTTAGTACCAATTCGTTAAATGAATCGCTTTCAATACGACCTGCCCAAATTTGTTTAAGACTGTCTTCGAACTGACCCCGCACTACTTGCATATTGACAGTATCAACATGCTCTAGCGTTAGCTCATATTCTTGCATCCAGATAGGTTGCTCTGGCAGATCAAACTCATAAGTCTGCGCAGAGATAACTGACACACCAAAGTTTTCAAGTATTGGTAATACTTTTGATAAGATAACTGGTTGTTCACGACCGTACAATTTTAGATGTAATTGGTTGTTTGCGTCACCCGTTGAACGATACAAGTGCCAAAGCATTGGGTTTTCTGCGGTCAATCCAGCTAAGCGCTTTGTATCTTCGACTGCAGTACGAGCATCAAAACGCTCTTGGTATGCAGCAGGAATATAGTTTAAGAAGCGACGGTTTAAAGCGTTGGCTTGTTGCTCACCCACGTTATCGAGTAGCATTTTTTGATAATTGTCATCCCATGACTGCATGAGTGCCGACAGTTTGGCTTCCAGTGTGGCGATATTGACGTCATTTACTTGACCAGGCACGGTACGTACGTGGACATGCACACGAGCATGTGCAGACTCGTTGAACTCAGTGGTAAACCCTGAAGACATACCGTTGTAGGCGTCTTTTAGGACGTTCTGTACCTTGATACGTAGCTCAGTGTTGAACTTGTCACGTGGGATATAGACCAAGCACGAAACAAAACGCTGATAATGGTCGATACGGCTAAACAGACGTAAGCTCTTCTTGTCTTGTAGCTGAGTAATACCCGAGACAATTGGATATAGCTCTTCGACGCTGGCTTGGAATAAATCATCACGTGGTAGCGTATTAATCACATGCATCATTTTGTGATGAGCATGACCGTCACGTGGCAAATCTGCCATGGCCATAATTTTATTGGCTTTTTCGCGCAATAGCGGTATTTGCTGTACTGTCAGTTGATAGGCCTGTGACGTGAGCAAGCCAACAAAGCGGTATTCACCTATTAGTTTACCATTGTCATCGAACTTATGAATACCCAAAAAGTCCATATATACTGAACGATGCACAGGTGATACACGGCTTGATTTAGATAGCATCAACACACGTGGTTCAGTCAATAATTGCTTTAATTCTCTAGGCAATTGGCTGAAGCTTTCTGATAGCTTGTCTTTTTCAGAGCCACGTAATAGACCAAGACCACTATTACCAATCGCAAATAAATCTAGATCGGTCGGTTCAGCAGTCACTTCGATAGACTGTCCGCCTTCTAAGCGGTATTCACGATACCCTAAGAATATAAAGTGATCGTCTAAGATCCAATCCAAAAATGCTTGGATTTCTTGTTGTGAGTAGAATACTTCTGGTAGCGGTTTAGTCGAAAGCTCGGTTTTAATGTCATTTAACTGCGCACGCATCTGTTTCCAGTCGCCAACGACAGTATCAAGCGTGTCAATTTTTGACATGAGCATCTGCTGCAATGCTTCTAAGTCTGAGTCGTCTTGATAAGCAATTTCACAATGAATCAATGACATATGTGAAGTAGCACTTTCATGCGCCCCCTCAATATGAGTGATATCACCATTATCATCACGTTCAACATTGATAATGATGTTATAAGTACGATGAACATCGATACCTTCAGCCTCAAGGCTCATCAAAATCGTATCAACTAAGAAAGGTCTATCATAAGCTGCAATTTGAATAACCGTATGTGAGCTGTGAAAGTGCTGCTCTTCTGCTGCTGGGTTTAGTACTGTCAGCTGCGGCTTGCTGCCATTGTAGGCTTTGAGTAGTGTAAAGTGGTGTAGCGCCATGCCCGCCAAGTCAGCATTACTAATCGCCTCTGCAGTTTCTTGATGCAGCGGCTGATAATAGCTATGAATAAAATGATCAAATAGCGATTTGTCTTTTTGTACATAACTGGTAGCAATATCGCTTATCTGGCTAATGCGCTCTTTTGCGATACTGAGGGAGTTTGGCATTTCCTGTGTCCTTTTTTTATAGATTTGGTTTAACACTTATTTATTTAAGATTATCGATTTATATTGACTACTATTGCTGCCTATTCATCATTGGTTCAGTATATTCATTCACGTGACTTATTTTATTTTTATAACGACTAGAATTTTTCTCCTTTTTTACTCTTATTTTTTATCAATATATAGCCATCAGAATTTAACTCCACCAATATAGTGAAGTGTAACGCACATAAGGCGCGAGCTAAAGTGTACAACATCATTTCATGAATCATCAACGCGTCGATAACCTTTACTAATGAGACAATACAATTTTAAACATTGATATTGATGATTCAATGCTGGCAGGCGGATACTCATGGTAATTGGAGACGTTTTTTTGTTAGAATATGCCAACATATTTAAGAGCGTACGACTCGCTCACTATTAACTTTAATGCTAAGGGCAAAAGGTATGATGAATATTTTGGTGGTTGGCTCAGGTGGTCGCGAACACGCATTGGCATGGCAATGTGCAAAAGATGACAATGTAAAAAATGTCTACATCGCTCCTGGCAATGCTGGCACCGCCCTTGAGCCTAAATGTCAAAACGTTACACTAGAGTCTACCGATGCTGAAGCAGGCGAGCATAGTGCTGTTATCGCGTTTTGTCAAAATAATGATATCGATATGGTAATTGTTGGTCCAGAAGCGCCGTTGGTAACGGGTATTGTTGATGCTTGTCGTGAGGTAGGTATCAGAGCATGGGGGCCAACAGCGTACTGTGCACAGCTAGAAGGTTCAAAAACTTTTGCCAAAGAATTCATGGAGCAAAACAACATCCCAACGGCTGCTTATCAAGGGTTTACCGACGCAGTCGCTGCAAAAGCCTATGTCGATGAGCAAGGCGCGCCTATCGTCATCAAAGCAGATGGTCTTGCTGCAGGTAAAGGCGTCATCGTCGCTGAAACGATCGAACAAGCGCATGAAGCTATCGATGATATGCTGGCAGATAATAAGTTCGGTGATGCTGGTAGCCGTGTGGTTATCGAGCAGTTTTTGCAAGGCGAAGAAGCTAGCTTTATCTGTATGATTGATGGTGACAATATCCTACCAATGGCAACCAGCCAAGATCACAAACGTGCTTTTGAAGGCGATACCGGTCCGAACACGGGTGGCATGGGTGCATACTCTCCTGCTCCCGTTGTTACGAGCGATGTTCACAACAAAGTAATGCGGCAAGTGATTCAACCAGTAGTTGATGCTATGAAAAATGCAGGCCATCCTTATACTGGCTTCCTATACGCTGGGCTGATGATTGATAAAGCAGGCGACCCTTATGTCATCGAGTTTAACTGCCGTTTTGGTGATCCAGAAACACAGCCTATCTTAATGCGTTTGCAGTCATCAATGGTAGATTTAGTCGCACAAGGCTTAGCCGGTCAGCTACCTAGTGAAGCAAAATGGGATGCTCGCCCTGCTCTAGGTATCGTTGTTGCATCAAAAGGCTACCCTGAAACTTCGTCGAAAGGTGATGTGATTGCTGGCTTACCAGAATTAGATCCCAACAACGATAACGCTGTTAAAGTTTTTCATGCTGGCACAGCATTTTCTAACGATAATGATAAAGAGGTCGTTACAAATGGCGGACGAGTCTTATGTGTGACTGCTCTAGCAGATAGCATTTCTGATGCTCAGCAAGCAGCATTAGCAGTTACCGCTGCTATTAGCTTCGATGGTGCGCAGTATCGCCGTGATATTGGTCACCACGCCATCACTCGTGAAAATGCTTAGCAGCTAAAGCATACTAAAAGACATATTGAGTAACGTCTTGGGCAATATTTTAGATAATGCGAAGGTTTCGTCCAATATGCTTGCTCAATAGTATTTCTATATTTTATAGCTCTATATCATTATTTGACCTAGCATGATGCTAGGTCTTATTTTTAGTATCTTTTTGATACTTACCTATTAGCTATAAATAGACTTTTCTAAATTTTAATGGTCAGTGGATTTGCTAGAAAATTCTAACTATTTATTAATTATACTCAAATTAGTAAGTACCTATTTATCAATAGTTATCACTAGATATTGGCTTACAAAGTAACTATCAATGGCCAGCTCAGGCTCATAAAACCAACACGCTTTATATGATACAATTTTGTACCTGTGCATCACGTCTCCCTTGTATTGTAGGTTTCGAACCCGCAAATCAATACCAATTGGATGAATGATTATACTTATGGCAAATGATACGTCTAAACCTTTTAGCAACAAACAATCAATCGATAGCCTAAAAACCTCAGGTTTTGATCGTCGTATGTCGATTGCAAAAACTTCTTTGAATATTGGTCGTCGTTGGGCGGGTAATAGCGTGTCTGGTATGTTCTTAAATAAAGAAGCACGTACCGCACGTAATCAGGCGTTTATGGAAACTCAGGCAAATTATCTGGCATCTGAGCTAGGCAAGTTGAAAGGTTCAGTCGTCAAAATTGGTCAGATGTTAGCCATTTATGGTGAGCACATATTGCCGCCAGAGATCACGCGGGCTCTGCAAACCCTCAATGATGATACAGCGACACTAACTTGGCCAACGATTGAGCAAACCTTGCGTCAGTTATTGGGCAACAAACTAAACGAGCTAGACGTTGACCCTGTCCCAATTGGAACTGCCTCTCTTGCTCAAGTTCATCGTGCGACCGTAGTCGCCACTGGCGAACAAGTCGTTTTGAAAATTCAATATCCGGGTGTGGCAGACGCTATCAATTCTGATCTTGCTTTGTTCAAGCAATTGTTAAAAGTAAGTAATATCGTTCCTCAAACGCGCGCACTTGATGCTTGGTTTGAGGAAATACGTGACCTACTCCACCACGAAGTTGATTATGATGCGGAAGCGGCTACGACAGAACGTTTTTACGAGCGTTTAATCGATGATCCACGCTATATCGTTCCTAAGATTAATCGTACTTACTCTAAAAAACGTTTACTATGCATGTCATACGAGCCAGGTATTACGGTAGTCTCAGATGCATTACAACTGTTAACTCATGAACGCCGAAATGCCATTGGTCAAGCGGCTATCGAAGTCATGATGCAAGAGATATTTGTTTGGGGTGAAATGCAAACAGATCCTAACTTTGGTAATTATTTAGTGCGTGTGAGCGAAAACGAAGAAGATATCGATAGATTAGTTTTGCTGGATTTTGGGGCAATTCGTCAGTTTGATGGCAATTTATTAACGATTGCCCGTGGTTTACTACGTGCAGGATATCGCCATGACCAACAAGCAATGAACCTTGCAATGACAGGATATGATTTTTTCGACAGCATGAGTAGTAAGGTTCGTTCAGATATTGCTTCGTTATTTTTACTGGCTACAGAGCCTTTTAGTAATCCTGATAAAAACACAAACATCCCTAGTGAATGTTTGGACAATCAGAACCGCTACATTTGGGCGAATAGTAAATTACATTCGCGTTTATCTGCTACTGCTACACGCGCAATGCAGTCTTTTGAATTTAACTTACCACCGAAAGAATTTATGTTTATTAGCCGTAAGTTTATCGGTGCATATACCTTTTTGACTGTTCTAGATGCGCATACCAACTCTAATAGCCTTGTAAAACCTTATTTATAAACTGTGTAAATTTTGAACCGTCCTTTAGTGACGGTTTTTTTGGTTTTAGATTTTAATTGCTTAGGCTATTTTATATCTAACACCATTAGTTCTACTGTATATCACCGATATAAACTGCATATTTCTACTTAGGCTATTATTTTTCGTTCATAGTACTTACCTGCCAATCATCAAACCTAGTCTTGTACCACTTTGGCTTACGAATACTCAGTTCCCAACACACCTCTTGTCGTGCAAGGTACTTCACTTCGAAATGCGTGCGCTGACTAGTCGCTGGTACTCGAGTACGTGTCGATGGTAGGCACCATACTTTAGTTGCTTGGTGTTCTGCATTGTCCATATAGGATTCGATATTAGTCACTAATATTATTTCTCCGCCCACCTGCAAGCGTGATAATAAAAACTCAAAAAAAGGCATATTCAGCCACTGCTGATTTGGATTGTGCTGCTCAGGATTGGGATAAAGAATGAATATTTTAGCCAAGCTGTTTGGTTTGATGGCGTGCACTGTCCATGCAATCGCATCCGCATGAATCGCATCTAGGTTTGATAGATTTTGTAGAGCAGCTAATTTTGAGAATGCTTCAAATTTATTACGTGTGCGTTCAATGGCTATCAAATGTTTGTCAGGATTTTGTGCGGCAAAGCTCAGCGCATGCTTACCCTTCCCTGCCCCAATCTCTAGCATTAACGGCTTTTCATCTTCATTGTCACTGATAATACTTGGAGTAACAAAGTCACGCGGTGCTGACAGTTTTTGCGGTTGAAAGGCACGCTCTTGCTGATGCGTGAGATCAATATTGTCGGTCATCTACTATCCTTAAAGCATTTGTCTTTTGTCATTATTCGGCCCCATGCTATTATATAACCAATCCAATTGAATAGTAATACGGCGACAGCAAGTACGCCTCGTTTCGTCTTAATTTAAATGACGGATACGTTTTACGCTTTACCCTATGCAACCGATACTAATAACATTTAGGACATTGCTCTTTTCTTATGACTGACTCTACTTCACATACGCCTCCAAAGACCTACCCTTGCCCACGTTGCGGTACTCAGACGGCCTGGCAAGACAATAAATATAAGCCGTTTTGTAGCAGTCGCTGCAAACTTATTGATTTGGGTGCCTGGGCAAATGAAGATTACACTTTGCCTGCAGAAACCACACCTTTTTCTGACGAGCTATAACCCACACTTTTACTCAATTTTATACCAAGGATGTTTGACATGTCTGCTACTTACCTGATGCCCACTTATAATCGTCAACCAATCAACTTTACGCGCGGTGCAGGCAGCTGGCTCTATACCAAAGATGACACACCTTACTTAGATGCCTTAACTGGTATCGCAGTATGTGGCCTGGGACACTGCCACCCACAAATCACTGACGCTATTCAGCAGCAAGCAGGTACGTTAGTTCACACCAGCAATTTGTTCGGTATTGATTGGCAAGAGCGTGCTGGAGAGATACTGTGTACCGCTGCCCAAATGGACAGTGTGTTTTTTGCCAATAGTGGTGCTGAAGCAAACGAAGCAGCATTAAAAATGGCACGATTATATGCACATAAACAAGGATTCAAACGTCCAAAAGTTATCGTCATGGAACAATCATTCCATGGTCGTACGCTATTATCTTTATCAGCTACTGCCAATCCAAAGGCACGTGAAGGGTTCTATACATTAGATGAAGATTTTATTCGTGTGCCATTTGGTGACATTGCTGCTATCCAACAGGCGGCACAAGATCACGATGAGATTTGCGCTATTTTTGTAGAGCCAATACAAGGTGAAGGTGGTCTCAATACAGCGGTCAATGGCTTTGCTTATCTTGAGGACTTACAAGCAGAATGTGAAGCTCATAATTGGCTATTTATGCTGGATGAAGTGCAAACAGGTAATGGTCGTACTGGCAAATATTTTGCCTATCAGCATAGTAACGCTCGCCCTGATGTACTGACGACAGCTAAAGGACTGGGGAATGGTTTCCCGGTTGGTACTTGTATGGTAAGTGGCCGTGCGAATGGCTTATTTGGTGCTGGTAGCCATGGCTCAACTTATGGTGGCACGCCATTAGCCAGTCGCGTGGTTCATAGTGTGTATGACGTATTAGCCAACAGCGATATTATGAATAACGCGGTCACCGAAGGGTTATTCATTCGTGAGACGATAGTCGATACATTAGGACATCATGACATCAGCAGTCGCGGTGCCGGTATGATGATCGGTATTGTATTACCTGAAGATATGGATTGTAGCCAGCTCGTAAATCGTGCTCGTGATGAACAGAATCTAATCATCAATGTTACTGGTGGTCATGTAATACGCTTATTACCACCGCTTAATATGAATCGTGATGAAAGCACACAAGTGGCTGAACGCTTGATTGACTTATTAAAACCTTCCTTTTGAAACAAGATTTTTGAAGCAAATTGATACAGTATTCAATCATATTTTATCAATAGTTAAATATATAAAAGACATAAACCGATAGGCTTATGTCTTTTTTATGGGCTAATAAGAATAATTACGAGCGGGCTTCAAACGCATTTTCAAAGATACCAACGATTTGTTCATGACTTGCTTGGATAGGGTTAGTTAAACCACACACGTCTTTTAAGGCATTTGTTGCTAGCTCATCAAAATCTTTACGCTTAACACCAAGCTCTTTCAACGATTTTGGGATATTGACGATATCTGCCAGTTTTTTAATCGCGTCAATCGTATTTGAACCTGCTAAGTCGCTATTGTTGTCATTTAAGATTTTGCCAACGGTATTCAACCTTTCTGTAGCCGCTGATTCGTTGAATGCTTCAACATGTGGTAATAACAAGGCGTTACACACACCATGCGGTAAGTCGTACATGCCACCTAATTGATGAGCCATTGCATGAACATAACCAAGTGATGCATTGTTAAATGCCATTCCTGCTAAGAATTGAGCATAGGCCATGTTTTCTCGAGCGACCATGTTTTTAGGTTCTTTGACGGCGGTCGGTAAAGAAGTCGCTATGAGCTCAATAGCTTTGACGGCACAGGCATCTGTAATCGGGCTAGCACCTGTAGATACATAAGCTTCTACTGCATGGGTCAATGCATCCATACCAGTCGCTGCCGTCAAACCAGCGGGCATATTGGACATGATACCAGAGTCGTTAATCGATAAAATAGGCGTGACATTGGTATCGACTATCGCCATTTTCACATGGGTGTTTTCATCTGTAATAATACAGAAGCGAGTCATTTCAGAGGCAGTGCCTGCAGTGGTATTGATGGATACTAACGGCAGTTGAGGTTTTTTTGATTGGTCGAGACCTTCATAGTCTTCAATCTTGCCACCATTGGTTGCAACCAATGCGATTGCCTTAGCACAGTCATGAACCGACCCGCCACCGAGCGATATCATCAAATCTGCATCAAACGATTTTAGTTCTGCAAGTCCTGCATTGACATTACCAACTGTTGGATTAGGCTGAACTTCGGTAAAAATTTTGACTTCTATGCCTTTTGACTGAAGGGGTTTTGTGACTTGATCTACGACACCGATCTTTTCGAGAATACTGTCAGTAACGATGAATATCTTTTTGCAATTGAGCTTTTCTAACTGCTCAATACCTTTTGCTAAAGCACCTTCACCGACTAAGTTGTTGGAAGGTATGAAAAATTGTGATAAAGCCATAATAACATCCTTGTTAATTTTACCTAATTAAAACTTAGCGTATAGCTAAGCAAAGTAATGATGCTTAATTCCCTTATATTTCCAAGGTCATCACATCATAATCTAAGAAAACAACTATACTTTTTACATTACTTCTATTTATAAGAGCCGTGTGCAGCTTGTTACTCATAGTAAGAACACAAAAAGACAATGTGCTAAGTAATCAAGTCAACCCACTCTGAAAACGGGTTACTCATCAACTGCCACTGTGCGGGGCCTTGGGCCATCTCGTCATCGTTAAGCAAACAATCATTGAATTTATCGATAAGATTTGATTCATCCATTTCTATCCCAATCAACACAATTTCCTGACGGGCGTCACCTGTACTCTCATCCCAATTACTTTCTATGATGTCACGATTCTGCTGATCTTGTGGCCACTCCTCTTCAGGAACTGTTGCCCACCAGTAGCCAGCCAGACCATGTCTGGCCATCGCACCAGCTTGTGACCAAGAACCTGCTAGCTTAGGATTAGACGCAAGCCA
This sequence comes from Psychrobacter sp. AOP7-A1-24, assembly GCF_052376235.1. NCBI lineage: Bacteria > Pseudomonadati > Pseudomonadota > Gammaproteobacteria > Moraxellales > Moraxellaceae > Psychrobacter > Psychrobacter sp. AOP7-A1-24. The sequence goes on from NZ_JBQSVM010000024.1 coordinate 33,212, forward strand.
AAAGAAGCCTTTTGAGCGCACCACGCCTTCCCACTCTGTATTAATAAAATCGTAAAAACGCTGCGGATGAAAGGGACGACGGGCTCGATAAACAAAACTACTGATGCCATACTCCTGTGTCTCTGGCGTATGCTCTCCCCTAAGCTCTTTTAACCAGCCTGGTGCCTCAGAGGCTGCTTCAAAATCAAATAGATTGGTGTTCAGTAGCTTATCTAGATTGACTTGACCAAACTGAGAAACTTCAATTTTAGCTCGTGGATTTAAGGAATGAATAATCGCTAGTAGTCTTTCTTTCTCGTCATCTGAAATCAAATCAACTTTGTTCAACACAATGACATCACAAAATTCAATTTGATCAATCAGCAAATCAACCACGGTACGCTCATCTTCCTCACCTAGTGACTCACCTCGAGATTGTATGCTGTCGTAAGAACTGTAATCCTTTAAAAAGTTAAAAGTATCAACGACAGTGACCATGGTATCTAGACGAGCAAATTCATTTAGTGAGGAGCCGTCGTCATCTTCGAAAGTAAAAGTTTCTGCGACAGGTAACGGTTCAGAAATGCCTGTTGATTCGATAACCAGTTGATCAAAGCGATTGTCTTCTGCCAGACGTCGCACCTCTATCAATAAATCTTCTCGCAAGGTGCAACAAATACAGCCATTGCTCATTTCTACCAGCTTTTCATCAGTTCGGGACAGCTCGGCACCACCGTCTCTGACCAATGCTGCATCAATATTTACTTCAGACATATCGTTCACGATAACCGCAATGCGCCTACCCTCACGATTATTCAAAATATGATTGAGTAGTGTGGTTTTACCTGCACCCAAGAACCCAGACAACACGGTCACAGGCAGTTTTTTTTCGATGGCTAAAGAATTACTCATTGGCTGTCTCTTCTCTATCAATTTGTATGCTTGTTATTAAATATACCTAAAAATATTGGTTCTTAAATATGGTTACAGTTTGAATGACCGTTTGGTGTGACTGTCAGTACGTGCTGACTTTCAACAGACTGATAGGTACTAGCTCTCAAAAGGCGTATAAGGTGAAAAATGAGGTACAGCAAGAATCGCTATATTTATTAAGTATATTAGTAATGTTATAACATAACATTACGTAATTCAACTGAGTTCTGCATATAAATGATCTTCCTGATATATCTGCGAATTTAAAAGCACCCGCCAATTATGCTTGCTTAGACTGAGTCGGCATGGAACATATAGCTCTATCCCTTTATATTGAGAACACACTTTGCCCAAGCCATATAAGTGCTTTTATTAGCCTAGATAATCCTACTATCAAGGGCATCCATATGTCTCGGCTATATATCAAATTACTGAAGTTGGTCAAATTAAAAAACCTTAACACCTCCCACCTCAAAGAGACATTGCAAGGCTTTCTCAAATGGTGAATACAAACACGTCTATTTTTCTGACCATGGAACACGGCAAAAAAAGACCAAGAGTACTGCTTTGATACGGTGATGAGTAATATCTTTTGGAATGATCAAGGATTAATAGCCGCGGTAGCACAAGACGTGCAGGCCAAAGAGATATTAGTGATGGCTTGGGTCAATACCGAAGCACTTATAGAGATCTTAACCACTCAAAAGGTATGCTATTGGTCGGTTCCAGACAAACCTTATGGTGAAATCGACCAACCGGTTGTTATTTACGGCGAAGTGATTATTCACTCTAAAGTTCTCATTGCGCATTATGCCGTTATCTATGCTGATGAAATCGATGCACAAGGTGAAATGAAAAATAATTTGTAATGCTGTGGTCGCAAATGGAGGCAATCAAAAACGAATAATATACTGATAGGAAATGGCCGCATCGAAAAAATACAATCCAGTATTACAGGTGTGTCCGACGCAAAAAACATCGATGTCGAAAGCACTATAAAAAACAGAATCGATAACAGCGGCTGTTGGTGGTATCACAAGCTACACGGACATACCCTGCGACACGGGGTTTGAAGACACTGAAGATACGATAGCAATATGCCAAACAAGTTCTAAAGCTTTTAAGCGTTAAAGTCCGCACCAGTAAAGGTACGGACTAAGGATTACTGCCGATAGATGAATTAGAAAGGTTTCTTAAATAAGTGATGGCTAGTCAAATAGCGGAAATTGCTATGAGCGATATTGAAGAAAATATTATGATTCAAGCTGAGTCAAGATGTGGTTTATCGTTCCTCTCTAAGAACATGTCTTTATTTCAAGCATGTCCTAATTTGCATGAAAGTACTTTTTTAGCACTTCTAGGCAACGAATAATTTTGGCCGGTTGTTGGTCACGGTTCAATGTTACCGCATACAATACAAAACTTGGTAACTGATAGCCGGTCAACACTTCTACCAATTCTCCGCTTTCAAGCTCTTTCTTGACATCCATTTCTAACATTCTGACCAATCCGTGACCTTCTTTGGCCAATGTTGTCGCCATAAATACATTGTTAGTATAAATACGAGAGTTCATTTTGACTCGCGTTTTTTTGCCAGTTTCAGTCTGAATCATGTCAATTTGATTGGCATCTTTCATAATTTCAATACAGATTAATTGGTGCTCAGTTAAGTCTTTAGGCGTATTTAGCTTGTCATGTTGACGCAAGTACTGAGGTGAGGCAACCAATAATTGGCGTACATCCGTTAATGGATGGCTGCTTAAGCTAGAGTCGTTAATAGATGGACTCATGCGAATAGCAATATCAATACGTTCATCAATCATATCAATATAATGATTGTCGGCTAGATAGGTGACACTTAAATCATCGTGTGCCGCCATCCACGTAGAGAGTGCTGGCAGTATGTGGTTGACACCAAGCTCAGGAGTAGTCGATACACGCAAACTACCTGCCAGCTCATCACGCAATTGATTAACTTTGATACGCCCTTGTTCAGCCGCACTGACCACATCTTTTGCAGCTTCATAAAAGCTTTCACCAGCTTCTGTTAAGCTTAGCTTACGAGTGGAGCGATGTAATAATACTACGCCAAGATCATTCTCTAACGAACGAATTTGCTGACTGACTGCACTTGTCGTAATACCTAGCTCACGTGCTGAGCCACTAAAAGAGCCATGTCCGACCACACTGGCGAACACAGCCATACCGCGCAAATTATCCAACATATTCTCACCTAAACGTCATTTCTGTTTTTAATATAACTTAACCATTATAACGACTTTGTATTTATCTTATCGTTATCAAATGGTTCTCTCTTGTTTGATAAATATATTTTGACTCGTAATAAAAACAAAAATATCAAGGCGATATATTCTTATCACCTTGATATTTAATATAAAACCACGTTCAATATATAAATATACTTTTAGATATTCGAAGCAATCACTGCTCTAAGTCTTAATATAGCTGTACTTTACCCATCTTCCCCTCACCGCGTTCAGTTAAATACTGCATAACTGGTGTGTTTAGTAATTTTGTTTCAGCAACGGTTTTCGCCTGCTCTAAACGTTTCTTCTGTCGACGCTCTGGGGTTTTATCTTCGGTCTGCATGATACTACTATCAATTTTTAAGTCAATGTCAGCTTGCGTAAATTGCTGTTGTAACTTGGCAGCTAATTGCTGAAAAGTAGCCTGCAGGTGCTTACTATCAACACTAGTCAAAAACGTGGCTTTGCCATTGCACTGACCAGTCATTGTACCTTGTCGGGCTAGTGCTAGCTCATCCTGTGCCAAAATCTCTCCTTCGCGAGCAGTTTGTAACCAGTAATCCCATTTTTCCGGATTCCACTCGCCTGTCAGCTCTTGAGGTGAACAGCGCAGTAAAGTGCGTGGATCTTCATCAGAGTGGGTTATTAACTGAGAATCATTTGCGCCAGGCTCAACAACTGGTTCAGGCTCAACAACTGGTTCAGGCTCAACAACTGGTTCAGGCTCAACAACTGGTTCAGGCTCAACAACTGGTTCAGGCTCAACAACTGGTTCAGGCTCAACAACTGGTTCAGGTTTAGCACTATCAACTGACTGTACTAATTCCTCGTTATCATAAATACCACTTTGCAGCTCATCGTGACTTGGTTCTTGATAATCAACATTATAAAGCTCTGGTGGTGGTGCTGACGCTTCATGTGTAATAGCGTCTGGAGCTAAGCTAGAAGAAGCTGACTCTATAGCTGGTGCTTTCGCAGCAGACCCATCACTATCATAGGTATTGTTCAAAAACTCATCGACTGGCAGCGGACGGAACGCCAGCAACCTCAGAATACACATCTCAAGCGCTTGCATCGGTGTACTTGCAAGCTTGACACCTTCACGCGCTTGTACAACAATTTCATAATACAGTTGCAAAACATCGGGGCTAATATGTTGAGCTAGTTTATAAATATCTTTTGCTTGCGCCTCATTAACATTGAGAGCGACCTCAGGCAACAGCTGGGTCAATGCCAATTGATGTAATAGCTCAGCAAGCCCATCAAACATACTAGTCGCATCGACCATTTGCGCGCGCATCTGCTCAATATGGGCAGCAACAGCAGACTTATCATGATTATAAATATCTGTGATTAGACGTACTAAGTCAGCGGCATCAATGAGGCCAAGCATAGCATTGACAGTGGCATCATCTAGTGCGCCTTGACCAAAAGCGATGGCTTGATCAGTCAATGATAAAGCATCACGTACAGAACCTTTAGCTGCACTTGCTAATTGCCAAATAGCTGGCTGAGTATAGTCAACCTGCTCTTTAGTCAAAATATTTGCCAAGTGCTCGCTAAGTAACGTTTGAGGTAGCGGGCGTAGTACAAACTGTAAGCAACGTGAAATAATGGTAATCGGTAGCTTTTGTGGATCAGTCGTCGCCAATAAAAATTTCACATGTTCAGGTGGCTCTTCCAACGTTTTGAGTAGCGCATTAAAGCTGTGCGTTGACAGCATATGTACTTCATCAATTAAATAGACCTTATAACGCCCTTGGCTTGGTGCATAAGGCACATTGTCTAATAGCTCACGCGTGTCTTCAACTTTGGTGCGAGAAGCGGCATCAATCTCGATAAGATCAATGAAACGCCCTTGATCAATAGCAACACAGTTATCACACACGCCGCAAGGGGTACTGGTAATACCTGTATCACAATTCAAGCATTTGGACAAAATACGCGCAATCGTTGTCTTACCCACACCTCGTGTACCTGTAAACAGATAGGCATGATGCAGACGATTATAATCAATCGCATTAATCAACGCTTGAGACACATGCGTCTGCCCAATCAACTCGTGAAAGTTTTTTGGTCGGTATTTGCGAGCTAAAACTTGATATTGCTGCGTCATAGTAAATGCCAATGTAAATAATACAAATATAAAGGAAGCGTCGAGCTAATGAATCATACTATGTTTAGGTTATAACTGAGCTTGAAGTTGAGCCAGCCGGTCATATAAGCGCTGAGTGCTTTTATCAATCAATGAGCCTGCTTGATGAAAAATGTCTAGATAAACCTCAGTATTTACACTGTCTTCGCAAGGTCTAAACTCTACACCAAGTAAAAACAAATCGTCCATTACTGGCTCTTGTAATTGGACATTGATGTCTGATAATAAGTCTTTATAAGAGAGCCTAACATTTTCTGCGCTTAGCGAACTGCTATCGTCTTGTGCATAAAACACCATGAGATAATGACGTCCAAATACATGATAAGAATGCTCATGACGGACATAACCATTCCAGCGTGAGTCTTGATCCATGGTTCTATAAGCTAAGATTTTTTCTACTAGACACGCATAGGTATATATTGACTCATCTACCAAAATATCAACCTGCTCATTTGGTAAAGGTGTACCCGCTTCATAATAACGCTCAACCACACTGTTAAATAGCTTGAACCACATCCGATTATTTTTTTGCATTTCAGCCATTAAGGTATCGGCAAATACAGTCTGATTCGGCTCTACTGCTCTAAGTAAACGCGATTCAATTTGCTCAATTAACCCATTATCGAGCAATTGCTCCTGAACACGAATGGCTCGCTGATGAAAATCAGGTGATTGTAGAAACTGTTTAAGCAATGTTGATTCGTTTTGGAATGATGCAAAGCTGGACAGTTGACGACGATGAAAATCTAAAAAGGTCGTTAAATCACTTGGCGTCACCAACTGATTGAGGATATCAACAAAGTTTTGATGACTAAAAAATTGTAAAATACTTTGCTCATCATCTAAGTCTAAAACACAGTCCTCTGCAAAAAATCGACTGCCATATTCATAGCCAACCGCATAAGATGAATAGCCTGACTGATCGTCCTGATGATTGATAGACAACGACGTTAGACCAATAAAATAAACCGCTTTATCAGTTATCGAGCCGTTCCTATCTACAACTAGGTTATCGTTTTTTTGATAAATCTGAGCATGGCGCTTGATAAGTTGGTTAACAACTTCTTTTCTCCACTCGCGAACTTTAGCATTATCGACTTCTTGCTTATTCGCTTGAATGACAACCGTATTGACCAGCAGATAAATAGTAGCGCCAGAAAACTCAAAAACAAAATCATAACCCTGAAAATGATCAGAATCAGTGATTTTGTTATTAGGCAACTCATACAACGATAAAAAGCATTGCTGAATCATTTTTTGCCATAGCGTATGTGATGCTTGCTGAGTATCCATAATACCTCTATAAACGATATTTCACAAAAAAGCTTATGCTCATTCTGTAAAAATGAGCAAAAGCTTTTTGTGTTGAGTTAAGTATCAGTTTGGATTTATAGCAAGCAAACCCATCTTAGCTGTCTTGTTTGCGGCGCATGTGCGGGAACAAGATCACATCACGGATGCTAGCCGAATCGGTAAATAGCATCACTAGACGATCGATACCAATACCCTCACCGGCTGTCGGTGGCAGGCCATAAGACAATGCTTCGATATACTCTTCATCAAAATGCATGGCTTCATCATCGCCAGCGTCTTTTTCAGCAACCTGACCACGGAAGCGCTCAGCTTGGTCGGCTGGATCATTAAGCTCACTAAAGCCATTGGCCAACTCGCGACCACCAACAAACAGCTCAAAGCGATCGGTAATCTCAGGATTGTCATCACTACGGCGCGCTAATGGTGATGTTTCAGCAGGATACTCAGTAATGAATGTTGGCTGACGCAGCTGATGCTCAGCCGTTTCTTCAAAGATAATCGTTTGTAGTTTGCCCACACCAAACACATCTTTGACTTGTTGCTTAAGTGTCGTTGATGCATATTCTGCTAAGTATTCACGATCATTAATACGTGCCATATCGAAGTTTTCAGCATATTTTGCAATCGCATCAGACATTGATAGACGAGCAAATGGTGCTTTTAGGCTAATGGCTTCTTCTTGATAAGTTAGCTCTGTCGTACCCAACACATCTACTGCTAACTGATTGAACAGACGCTCAGTCAAATCCATCAAGTCATGATAATCAGCGTATGCTTGATAGAACTCAATCATAGTGAATTCAGGGTTATGACGAGTTGAAACCCCTTCGTTACGGAAGCTACGGTTAATCTCAAATACTTTCTCAAACCCGCCAACGACCAGACGCTTGAGGTAAAGTTCAGGTGCGATACGTAGATATAAAGGCATATCCAAAGCGTTATGATGCGTCTCAAACGGACGGGCTACTGCGCCGCCTGGAATCGGATGCATCATTGGCGTCTCAACTTCCATAAAACGCTCGTTGAGCATAAATTGACGAATACCACTAACGATCTGACTGCGAAGCATAAAGGTATTGCGAGTCGTCTCGTTGGTCATCAAATCAAGATGACGGTTGCGATAGCGCGCTTCGACATCAGCCAAGCCATGGAATTTGTTTGGCATTGGACGTAACGATTTGGTCAGTAAAGTAATTTCTTCAATGTGTACATATAAGTCACCTTTACCTGAGCGACCGATATAGCCTGATACACCAACGATGTCACCCAAATCTAGCGATTTAATGCTCGCACGCGTCTCGTCGTCAAGCTCTCTACGTGCGACATATAACTGAATACGACCTGTCATGTCTTGGATCACGATGAACGAACCACGATTAAGCATGACTCGACCTGCCACGTTTACCTGCGTTTTTTCACCATTCGCTGCTTTTTCTTCAATTTCCTGCTTTGAGACACCATCAAAAGCCCTCTGTAAGTCTTGCGCATAATCAGTGCGTTTAAACGTATTTGGATACGGCTGCTTGCCCGAAGCACTGATATCATCTAGTTTAGCTTGCAGTTGTGCAATCAGCTCGTTAGCATCTTCTGGAGCTTGCTCTTGATTCTGATTTTGATTATTGGGCTTTGACATAACACTCTCAAAATTATTAGGTGATTAGAGGAAGAAATAAAAACTATAAACTTAAAATAAGACGTTCAGATAAAACACGTCCTAACAAACACGACAATTAATCGACACAAATAGCAGGCTGTGCCACACCTTTCTTAATGACTTGATAACATCCAAACAAACTGCTATCGCTAGCGCATTGTCCAGTTTGATTCTTAGCATTTGGTTGGGCAAACCCGCTGGCGCTCTTACATTGTCCTTCGCAGTCGGCGAAGTCTTTACAAGCTTTACCAGCATCGCTATAAGATAACACACACTGGTAGCAACCACGTCTACCTTGTTGAACAAACCGTCCATTTTGTGAGTGACAAGTCGCGACCACCTCACTGGGCGGATAAACGCAAGCTTGATAAGCAAATGGATCGGCTGTCACATTTTCTGATAGGCTATCGGAGGACTGCTCTGATGATGTAGATGGTATAACACTACAAGCAGACAACCCAATCGCCATAAACGTACTCCATAAAACACGATTAGAAAATAGTCTTAAACTAGGCCTGTCAATTATCACGATTATTACCTTGGCTTATTCTATTTCAGGTATCAAAAACAATTGGCTATCTCTTCGTTCGTGCTTATGTCAATAATACTGATGATTCTGTAAATTTTTTATTCACCGCCGCCGATGCTGGCCATTAGATCAGCTTGATGCTCACGTAATAATGCGTCAAGAATCTCATCCAAGTCGCCTTCCATAATAGAGTCAAGCTTGTATAAGGTAAGGTTAATACGGTGATCGGTCATACGGCCTTGTGGAAAATTATAGGTACGGATACGCTCTGAGCGATCACCACTACCGACCAAGTCGCGGCGTATAGAATCCGCCACGTCAACCTGTGCTTGTACTTTGGCTTGTTGGATTTTAGCAACCAACATTTTCATAGCATGCGCACGGTTTTTATGCTGACTACGCTCTTGCTGACACTCTACCACGGTACCCGTTGGAATATGTGTCAAACGCACTGCAGAATCAGTGGTGTTAACGTGCTGACCACCAGCGCCACTTGAGCGGAAAGTATCCATTTTCAAATCAGCAGGATTGATATCGACGCTATCATCAATCTCAATTTCTGGCATGACTGCAACCGTACAAGCTGACGTGTGCACACGGCCTTGGCTCTCAGTTTCAGGGACACGCTGTACACGGTGCGCGCCCGATTCGAACTTTAAGCGACCATATACACTATTACCAGATACGCGAGTGATGATCTCTTTATAGCCGCCATGTTCACCTTCATTGGCTGACAGCACTTCCACTGTCCAGCCTTGGTTCTGCGCGTATTTTTGGTACATACGGAACAAGTCACCAGAGAAAATCGCTGCCTCATCACCGCCTGTCCCTGCACGAATCTCCAAAAATGCTGGCACTTTATCATTAGGATCTTTTGGTAGCATCATGACATTGAGCGCTTCTTCCATCTCAACTATGGTATCACGTGCACTTTCGATCTCATCAACCATCATCTCTTTCATGTCAGGATCTGTTGCATCGGCTAGCATCGCTTCTGCGTCAGCCTGATCCGTCTCTGCACCCACATAGTTTTGCCACAGCGTCGTGATTTCCATCAAGTCGCTGTGCTCGACAGACAATTCACGGAACTTATTATTATCACTGATGACGCTAGGATCTGATAATAAAGCGGTGACCTCTTCATAACGGTCTACCATCTGGTCTAAACGCAGGCGTAAGGATTCTTTCATAAAAGGACTTTTAATTGGATAAGAGGAATAAGCCCGTGATTATAGCAAATTTTTCGGGGTAAATTAAAACCTCTAATCATTCTTGTCAATATTCTGAGTAATCTTGACGTTATCTGTTTATATTTAGTTCTCACGACTCAATTTCAATAACGAAAAGAAAGACAAAAAAATAGCCAAGAATACTCTTAGCTATTTTTATCTATACGGGAGATGTAGTTAAAGTACTAAACTTTACGAACCAACACCGAACCAATAGAATAACCTGCACCAAATGAGCAAATAACACCCAAATCACCTGACGCTAAATCATCCTTATGTCGATGGAATACGATCATAGGGCTTGCTGAACTGGTATTGGCAAATTCAGCAATAACACTTGGCGCAATCGCTTTATCAGCATCTTTACCGATCACGGTACGTAAAATCAAATCTAACATATTGGCATTGGCTTGATGCAACCACATCATTTTGACATCAGATGTTGGGATGTCATTTTCGTGCAAGTGTTCAGTGATAATCTCTGAAACTTTTGGACAGACCTCGCGGAATACTTTACGACCATTTTGCAAGAACAGCTTATCAGTAACCGGCGCTTTAATATCGGGATACATTTCAGTCTGCGCTGCTAGATACTCTGAACGATCCATAAAGCCATATTCGTTTTTGATGTTGGTCGAAAACTGGGTAAATAGCTTAGAGTTTAGAATCTCATAACCTTTTGGCGTATCCAACTCTTCAACGATAGAAGCCGTCGCCACGTCACCGAAGATAAAGTGGCTGTCACGGTTGCGCCAGTTTAGATGCGCTGAGGTAATCTCAACGTTGACCACCGCAATACGTTTAGCCAAACCAGAGATGATAGAACCATGTGCTTGTGATAGACCAAAAGTCGCTGCACTACACGCAACGTTCATATCATAAGCAAAGCCGCCAACCATACCGATTTCGTTTTGGATTTCGATAGCAACCGCAGGGTAAGTGCGCTGAAAGTTTGAGCAAGCAAGGATGATACCGTCTAAGTCGTTGGCCTCAAGCCCAGCATCAGCGAGTGCGTCTTTTAGTGCTGCTGCACCCATCTCTGCCATTACCGATAGCTCTTCGCCCAAGTTACGATAAGGGATAACTGGTGCCATGATTTCAGTATTTAAAATACCTTCTTTTTCCATCACATAACGTGATTTGATACCAGATACTTTTTCGATAAAAGCAGCTGAAGAAGGCTCAAGTGCCGTTACTGTCTCTGCAGCTATCTCTTCGGCATGTTCAGTATTATAGTTTTCAACATACTGGTTAAATGACTCAACTAGCTCTTCGTTACTAATGCTATAAGGTGGGATATAAAGACCAGTGCCTGTGATACAAGTCGTCATGATAAGCTTCCTTGTCTACTACTGTGGTGCTTGGAATAAGCATAAAAGTGGAAAAATAATAGCCATTCAAATTCAGTGAATAACTGTAAACTTAAAATCAGTGTGTTTATTATGCCTGAATATTATAATTTTTCTAATACTTTGTTACAAATAATCTGTTTCTTGCCATAAATGAGCAAAGACTGCCGTCCATTTTCGATAGCTACGTTATAATTGCCGTGATTTCGTTCTGTACCATTCGTCAAACTGGCTCAATTATGCAGAACATTAACATACGTTATTCAGAACCCTGATACACGCTCATATTTAGGAATGCTAATGGCAGAACTTCTCAACTGGTTATGTGGTCAATACGCTGACTACTCTACGATATTCATTATTCTGGAACTGATTGCTGTTGTCTTTGGCGTAGCAAGTGTCTTACTTGCCAGCAAAACCAATGTACTCGCCTTTCCTATTGGACTGGTAAGTACGGCGATATTTGTCTATTTACTGTGGAAGTGGCAGCTGTTTGGCGATATGTTCATCAATGCGTACTATACCGTGATGAGCTTATATGGCTGGATTAACTGGTCAAAGAATAAGAGAAATCAGTCTGTCGATCATAAACAATCAAACAACGTCCGTATTGAGCATTTGCATACAGGCGACATTCCTATACTCTCTATTTTAGCAGCGGGAACAGTATCTTTTGTAGGGCTGGTTTATTATTTCCGTCCAGTGATTAACAATGGCTTTAGTTTCGATGGTGCGGTACTTGGACTACACCTATTTACTTGGGTCGACTATACTGACATGCTCACTACGGCTTTGTTTTTAATGGCAATGTGGCTCATGGCACGGCGCAAAATCGAGCATTGGATACTCTGGATTATCGCTGATGCGATATCGGTACCGCTATACTTTTATAAAGGTTTTACTTTTACTGCGCTACAATATGTAGTCTTCACTCTTATCGCAATCTGGGCATATTATGAATGGCAACGACGCTACCGTATACAACCTCGAGCAGCATACGCCTAAATCTGTCATCAACGTCGCTATTTTGGGTGCAGAAAGTACGGGTAAGACAACCTTATGTCGTGATTTGGCAGCGTATTTTGATACTTCTTGGGTATCAGAGTACATGCGGACTTATTTACAAGCAAAATGGGATAATGAAAATCTGACTTGTACATGGGAAGATCTACTGCCCATCGCACAGGGGCAGACTAAACTAGAGAATACCTTAGCCAAACAGGTCGCTCAAACGTCTGATACCAGTCATTATTTGTTTTGCGATACCAGTCTGTTTGAGTTGATGGTCTATTCTTACTGGTACTATGGCGACTGCCCTACTGCTCTAGAGCAAGCAGCATTAGCGCATCATTACGATTTGATACTATTGACTGATGTTGATATCCCTTGGGTGGCTGATGACCTACGAGACAGTCCATACCAGCGTGATGAGATAAGCGCTTATTTCGCCAGTCAATTAAACAAGCATCAAAAACCATTCCAGCGTATTAGTGGCGATAGAGACGAGCGTGTCCAGAAAGTAGTAGCGCAGCTCGCTAATATAGACAAAATATCGTACGACTAAAGCATAAAAAACTATGCCTATAATTAACATTTATTTATTTAAAAATTTTTGTCTTTAAGACTTTTTTGTGTTTGAAACTGAAGAGATACCCATGCTAAAAAAGTTTGAGCTTTATTTAGAAAAAACCATATTTAATAGTCGTTGGATACTGGCGCCTTTTTATCTAGGATTGGTATTAGGCATTATTTTATTATTTATTAAGTTTGTCCAAAAGCTATGGCATATGTTTGCTGACATTCTCACGGCTTCTGAGGCCAGCGTGATTGTAGATATATTGGTATTGGTTGATATCTCTTTGGTTGCCAGTTTACTGCTTATTATTATATTCAGTGGCTATGAGATTTTCGTTTCAAAAATCGATACTGGCAATCATGATGATCGTCCTAGTTGGATGGGCAAAGTAGACTTTTCGGGTCTGAAACTAAAAGTTATCGGAGCGATCGTCGCTATCTCAGCAATTGACCTTCTAAAATCCTTTATGGATATCTCTAGTGGAATGAGTGAACTTGATGCTGATAAGCTCATGTGGAAGGTTATTATTCACATGACCTTTGTATTGTCTGGCTTGCTATTCGCTATCATGGATAAAGTCGTTGGCGATACAAAAAAGCATTAACATTTATAGAATAATTATTCAAAACTATCAATTCTTACTCTTTCACAGTTTTTCCATACTTCCTGCACAGTTTCTCTTCATGCCCTTTCTATGATGTCTTTTAAAACCACAGTCTGCTATCTCGGCAGCTGTGTATTGAAGACATTTAGGAGGCGACAATATGCAAAAAACATTATTGACCAAATTATCTATCATTGTAGGACTTTGTATTGTCTTTTCGATCGGACTCGCTATGATTAGCGATATCATATACGAAAGACAATACTACGCAGAGTCAGTGATAAAAGAAATCACCAAGCAGCATGTCAATCCACAAGAAGTTATCAACCCGTTTATCGCCATTCCTACAACCGTCACACCCGCATGTCAATCAGATACATCTGATACACCAAACACAAAGAGCAAATGCGATTCATCATACTCTAAAATTGAGACGCTATTTGCTACTCAGACTCAGGCTGCACAGAACCTAAAAGTAAATACAGACACTTATAAACGCGGTATCTATAGCGCCACTAGCTATGATGGTCAGCTTACCTTCGATCAGAGCTATACGTTTGCAGAGGCTTTAGACAAAGTAGATCAGGCTGCAACTATAACCAACAATGATTCAGATTCAGTCGATACATCTCCTAATTCAGATAAGACACAACCAGCCAAAACCATTACCCACTGGAATCAAGCAAAACTTATCATTCCTGTGTCTGATTTGCGCGGTGTCGCCACCTTACCTACCGTCACAATCAATCAAAGATCAATTGTAGCAAACTATCCGCAGACACCAATGCTAGAGAATTTAACCTATGTGGAAGTAGATATTCCTAAAAATATATTGGATCAATTGACCAGTCCTACTAGCCAGCAGAACAAAAATAGTCGTGTTGCCACAGGTTCAACGAATAAAAATCTAGATAAATCGGAGAACAATAACCAACCGCCTAACCCTAAAGACAATCAAGCGCTCAATATTGTGATCGACTTACCTTTAGCAGGCATTAGCAATTTAACGACTGTACCAACGGGGCAGACTTTCACTCTATCCATGCACAGTGATTGGCAGACACCTAACTTCATCGGTAAAGCATTACCAAATACCAAGAGCATTACTGCTGAAGGATTCGATGCCAGTTGGCGAAATCAGTACCTGACTGTTGCCAATAACCAATACCTTTCTCAGTGTATCAGCACACCTAACCAGCATTGTACTATCATGAGTGAATCATCGCTCAATACCGATAGTTTTTCTACAGTTTCAGAAGGTGTGGTCACAGCATCGAATGACAGCTCAACTACTAATCATAGAAATATTCAATTGAACAGTTTTGGGGTTAGTTTTGCGAGTCCTAATGATGTCTACCTACAAACTGAACGAGCCATGAAATATGCGTTGCTCTTAATCTTAGTGTCGTTTGGTACTTTCTTTTTATTTGAGGTGCTCAAATCAAGTCGCATCCACCCTATTCAATATCTGCTAGTCGGCTGTGCGCTATTTGTATTTTATGTCTTATTACTACCGCTTGCAGAACAAGTCGCATTTTGGCAAGCATATACGGTGGCGGCCAGTGCTTGTGTCGGGCTTATTGGCTGGTATAGCTACTATGTATTTGGCAGTTTTAAACGAGCTTTAATCTTTACCGTTACGCTTGCTGGACTATATACTGCATTTTTTGGTATTTTAAGTACAGAAGACTTAAATCTATTACTGGGTGCGATATTCTGCTTTGTAATACTTGCCTGCGTGATGGTGATGACTCGCAAACTTGACTGGTATAAAGTCACATAGACGATGCAAGCTATCTAAATCTCACGCTGTATAAAACGAGTCAGACAAACTGGCAGTAAATAGCATATTTTGAAATGACAAATTGAAAGCATGAAGTACTTGGCTACCTTACGCTTACCAACTAAGCTAAGGCAGCCAAGTAGTAATATTATTTGACTATATGGTTGTTTAACGCTTTAGCCCAGTTATTGCAATTATCTTCGCAGCGCGGGCAACAATGATCAGGGTCAGGTATCTTATTGACATAACCGCAGTACATACAGGCATAGTAAGTATCTGTCTCTATTTCTTCGACTGCTTGATACTGCTTAGGAAAAAGCGGCATACCATAGTCCGTTTTTTCAGATGTGTGCAATAAAATACTAAAATTACCGTCAGCTTCTAGCAACCCCGTACGCACTTGACCTAGATGCTCAACGCTTTGTTGACGCATTTCAGCAAAAAATTCATCATGTGACATCTCACCTTTTTTTATCTTATCAAGTACCAGCATGCCATTTTCTACAATATATATTGCGCGGCCTTCTAGGAGATCTTCAAAAGGCTGGAACTTCATCATTACCCAGGTGCAAAGCCTATAGAGCAAGATAACAGTACCCATGATAAGTACCGCTTGGATAATGGGTAGATCTTCGGTGAACATGGGATCACCTGCAATAGAGCCCAGCGATAAAATGATAGTCAGCTCAAAAATAGAGAGCTGACGGACGCCGCGCTTACCAGTAAATCGCAAGA